>CAIYXO010000499.1 GCA_903930165.1 uncultured Verrucomicrobiota bacterium
CACCGTCGGTGGCGTGATCGGCGCGGGCCTGTTCGTCGGCAGCAGCGCCGCGATCGCCGCCGCCGGGCCGGCCGCGCTGATTTCGTACATCCTCGCCGGCACGATCGTCTTCATCGTGATGCGCATGCTCGGCGAAATGGCCATCACGCATCCCGGAATCCGGTCGTTCACGGAATTCTCGCGCGCCGGCCTGGGTGACGCGGGCGGCTTCATCGCGGGTTCGCGGGCACTCGCGGACATGCTGGTGAACCGCGCTCGGACCTTCCTCTTCTCCACCGCACCCGTCCCCGCCGCCGCAGCGGCCGCGGAAGCCGGAATCGGGCTCGCAGCCGGAACCGAAGGCGACCTCCGTCGCAGGCGCCTCGAGTCGAACATCGCCGCCGCCCTCGTCCACGTGCGGAGCGCCGGATTCGAACCCCGTTCGGAATCGCAGATCCTCCCGCTGCTCGTCGGCGCCGAGTCCGCCGCGGTCTCCCTTTCCCGCCGACTCCTCGACGCCGGCATCCTCGCCCCGGCCATCCGCCATCCCACCGTCGCCCGCGGCCAGGCCCGGATCCGCCTCACCCTCTCGGCCTCCCATACCCCCGACGATCTCCGCCAACTCGGAGAAGCCCTGGGGATTCGTGATTCCAGACCCCTGATTCCCGATTCCCCGAAGCCCGAAGCCTGAAGCCCGAAGCCCTCCCCTCGATGCACCCCCTCGCCCGACTCGACCACCGGCACGTCTGGCATCCGTTCACCCAGATGCGCGACTGGCTGAAGTCCGAGCCGATCGTGCTCGTGAAGGGACGGGGATCGGTGCTGGAGGACGTCCACGGACGCCGATACCTGGATGCGAACTCCTCGATCTGGACCAACCTGCACGGGCATCGGAACCCGGCCATCGACCGGGCACTGCGCCGGCAGCTTTCGCAGGTCGCCCACACCTCTTCCCTCGGGTTCGCCTCGGGCCCCGCCGCGGAACTGGCCGCGGAACTGGTCGGACTCGCCCGCGGCCCGAAGGACCAGCCGCGTCTCGGGAAGGTCTTCTTCTCCGACGACGGCTCCACCGCGATCGAGGCCGCCCTCAAGCTCGCCGCCGAGCACTCCCGCCGCGCCGGGATCACGAAGAAGCCTCGCTTCCTCTCGCTTCAGGGAGCCTACCACGGCGACACCGTCGGCGCCGTCAGCGTGGGCCACATCGAACTGTTCCACAGGACTTGGAAGCCGCTGCTGTTCCCGACCGACGCGGTGATGTCGCCGTACTGCTCCGGTGTCCTTTCAACCGGGCCAAGCCGGAGCGCGCCGACGCGCGGACCTGGCGGAAGTGCGGCTGGGAATGCATCTCGAAGGTGGAGGACCGCTTCTCGAAGGCGACCCGCGCCGGGAAACCCTACACGGCGTTCGTCGTCGAACCGGCGATCCAAGGGGCCGCAGGCATGGTCCCGCAACCGGAAGGCTGGCTGCCCCGCGTCGCCGAGATCGCCCGCGCACACCGGGCGCTGCTGATTGCCGACGAGGTCATGACCGGCTTCGGCCGAACCGGCACCGGGTTCCCCTCCGGCCCGCGGTTCCACGCCTTTGCCGCCCAGCGCCAAGGCGTGGTCCCCGACCTCGTCGCCGTCGCCAAAGGACTCACCGGGGGCTACCTGCCGATGGCCGCCACGCTCGCCACGCAGGAGGTCTTCGACTCCTTCCTCGGCGACTACGCCGAATTCCGGACGTTCTTCCACGGCCACAGCTACAACGGCAACCAGCTCGGCGCCGCCGCGTCGCTCGCCAGCCTTGCCCTGCTCGCCGATCCGACCGGCGTCGCCCGCCGACGCGCTCTGGAGGAACGCCTCGCCCGCCGGCTCGAGGTCCTGTGGCGGCATCCACAGGTGGGCGACATCCGACGCGAAGGCCTGGTGGTCGGCGTCGAACTGGTCCGCGACTGGCGCACCCGGGAGCCGATCCCCCTGGAGCAACGCGCCGGGATCCGGGTCTGCGAGGCCATGGCCCGCCGCGGCGTCCTCACCCGCCCCATCGGCAGCGTCATCGTGCTGATGCCGCCCTACACCACCACCGGGGCCCAATTGGACCGCATGGTGTCGGCTCTGGACGAGGCCATCGGGGAGGTCTTCCCGCCACTCGGATGAAACAGCACCAGGAAACACTACGGATCCGGACACGGTGCCGCGGACTCGTCGAGGTCACCGACGCCGTCGCCGCGGTTGTCCGGACGGCGGCCATCACGACCGGCCTTGCCACGCTCCATCTCCGCCACACCTCGGCCTCGCTGTTGATCCAGGAGAACGCCGACCCCGACGTGCGACGGGACCTCGAGGCGTGGTTCTCACGGCTCGTCGCGGATGGGGACCGCCTCTTCGTCCACACGATGGAAGGTCCCGACGACATGTCGGCGCATGTCCGCACGGCGTTGACCGCGGTCAACCTCTCGGTCCCCGTCTCCGATGGCCGGATGGTCCTCGGCACCTGGCAGGGAATCTACCTGTGGGAACACCGCACCCATCCCCACACCCGCGAGCTCTTCGTCCACGTCCTCGGTGAATGAGGCGGACCTTTTCGAGCCCCGGCGGCCATGAACTGTGGCCATGAACTGTGGCCATGACCGCCAGGTCATGGACCCGAAATTCACGATTCCCCGACGCCTGAAGCCTGACGCCCGACGCCTTCCCTTCCCATCTGCCGGTCCTGGAGACTCGAGAACGTCACGAGGGCCGACACCGATCCGATCAGCGCGAGGAACATGTCCGACTGGGTGTCCCAGGGATCGCCCTGCGTCCCGAGGAATTCATCCGCCCCTTGGCCCAGGGCCAATGCCGCGGCCCATTCGACCAGCTCGTACACCGCGCTGATCGCAAGGACGACGCAGACCACCAGGAACACCATCATCTTCCCACGACGAAGGTGGCCGCCGCCGAGCAGGATCTCCCGCGCCACCAAGGCGGGCACGAACCCCTGGAAGAAGTGGCCGATCTTGTCGTAGGGATTGCGATGCAGACCAAACGCCTCGGCGATCCAGGTCCCGAGGGGCACCCGTGCGTAGGTGTAGGCACCGCCGAGGATCAGGACGAGCGCGTGGACCGCGATCAGGCCGTACAGCATCGGCGTCAGCTCCTTCCGACGGCGCGTCGCCCACATCACCGGAAACGCCACGAGGGCCGGCAGCACCTCGAGGAACCAGGTCAGGAGGTCGAACGGCGCGATGCCCGACACGACCAGCGCCACCGCCACGATTCCGGTGCCGAAAAGCAGCGTCGTGTTCCGCACCGGCCGGTTTTCCGCGGAGGTTCCGTCGTCCACGACGCGGACCGTCGAAGACGTCCGTCCCGAAGTCGACGGCAAACGCGGACGGATCCGGGAACCTTTAAGCCTGGCGCCATCCCCTACGGATTCCGACACGGATTCCACGGATGGAGCCCTTCCCGACGCCCGACGTCGTTCCGGCAGTGCTGTCGCATTGACGGCATCATAGATAGCCGTCATTTTGTAGGCATGACTCGGACCCAGATCCAGCTGCCCGACGAAACTTTCGCCCGGGCCAAAAGAGTGTGCGAAGCGCGCGAAATCTCCCTCGCCGAACTCGCCCGTCGGGGCATCGAGTACATCCTCAGCGTCTACGACCCCGATTCCAATGCCCATCGGGAATGGCAGCCGCCCAAGCCGCGTCGCCTGGGATGGAAGGGCTTCAGCGACGAGGACCTCAAGGCGCAGGCCCAATTGACTTCCGCCGAACTCGGCCAAACGAGGGCGCGCCGGAGGTAGCCGATGCTCTCC
Source organism: uncultured Verrucomicrobiota bacterium (assembly GCA_903930165.1). Taxonomy (GTDB): domain Bacteria; phylum Verrucomicrobiota; class Verrucomicrobiia; order Limisphaerales; family UBA9464; genus SXXZ01. The sequence continues at coordinate 3,760 of CAIYXO010000499.1, forward strand.
ATCGACACCAACATCCTGTTCCACGCCTTCAACGAGGACTCGCCAAGGCATGCCGCCGCCTATGCCTGGCTGACCTCGATTCAAGGCGAGGAGGACGTGGCCATCTCCGAATTCATACTCGCCGAACTGTACGGCCTGCTTCGCAACCCTGCCGTTCTGCGACACCCTCTTGCCGCCGTGGACGCGGTCGAAGTGGTTCAGGTCTACCGTCGACATCCACGGTGGCGTCTTGTCGGTTTCCCTTCCGAAAGCCGTCCATTGCATGACCGGCTTTGGCAGAAGGCCCGCTCGACCGACTTCGCCTTCCGACGACTTTACGACACCCGCAGCGCCCTGACTCTCATCGAGCAGGGCGTGATCGACTTCGCCACGGTCAACGTCAAGGACTTCAACGGCTTGGGATTCCGGAAAGTTTGGAACCCGTTGGTGGTTTCCGAATCCTGACAACCTGAAGCCCGACGCCGCTCTTCGCCCCCTGCTCCCGGCTCCACCTCACCCATTCCGCACGTACACCGCCACCGCTTGGGAGCGACGTTCCACACCGAGCTTCCGGAGGATCTGGGTCATCTGGTTGCGGACGGTCTTCTCCGAGAGGCCCACGATCGTCGCGATCTCCTTGTTGGTCTGGCCGTCGGAGACCAGGTGCAGGATGCGCCTTTCCGCCTCGGTGAGCTGCGTCATCGCCCCACCAGCCGGAAGCGCGCTGCCGCCCTGGCCCATCACCAGACGCAGGATCTGCGGATGCAACACCTGCTCCCCGTGGGCGATGGCCAACAGGGCCGCCTTCAGGGCTTCCTCGTCGCTTTCCTTGAGAAGATAGCCGTCCACGCCCGCTTCGAGGGCCGCGAAGACCTCCTTGGCGTCCACGAACGACGTCAGGATGGTCACCCGGCATCCCGGGGCCGCGGCCTTGATCTCGACGATCCGACCGGTGCCCGCCCCGTCGGGCAGACGGAGGTCGAGGACCACCAGGTCGGGACGAAGGGCACCGGACAACGCCACGGCCTCCGCACCGGACCGGGCCGCTCCGACGACCTGCATCCGCGGATCGGCGGACAAGATCGACATCAGTCCGGCGCGGACGATCGGGTGATCGTCGACCAGTAGCAGTCGGAGCGTTCGGAAGGATTCGGGGGCGTTCATGCCGATTTGGGCCGATGTGGAATCCAGGCGGCGAGGATCGTCGGGCCGCCGGGCCGGGAGTCGATGGAGAACTCCCCTCCGCACTCCCGGGTACGGGCCCTGAGATTCGCCAATCCCTGGCCCTCGGATGCCCCGGTCATGTCGAATCCCTGACCGTCGTCCTCGATCTCCATTCCAAGGCCGTCTTCCTTGGCGACCAACCGCACGAGGCACCGCCGGGCCTTGCCATGGCGACAGGCATTGCTCAGCCCTTCGCGTAGGACCTGGAGCAGGTGGGTCCCATGTTCCGACGCCACGCCGTCCAGCACGCTCGGCAACAGGTCGAGGACCACCTCCATGCGGGTCTGCCGTCGGTAGGCCACCGCGACACCGCGAAGCGCCGAGGCGAGCGCCTCGCCCGCGAGACCGGAATCCCGCGTGCCGGTGAGGAAGTCACGGATCTCCTTCATCGCGGCGTCCAGCTCCGACGCCTGCGCCTCGACGTCCTCCAGGCGTGGAACCACCAGGCGACGCAGGTCGTTTGCGGTCCGACGCGCATGGAGCGCGGCCACGTAGATCCGCTGGAGGACGGCGTCATGGAGGTTTCGACGCAGCCGTTGCCGTTCCTCCTCGGCCACCCGCATGGCGTCCCGGGCACGCTCGACTTCCGCCCGCTGGAACTCCGCTTCCTTCCTCGCCTCGCGGTCCCGTTCGCGACCCTCCGCCCAGAGCCCTGCCGCCAGCGCCAGCACGGCGGTGAGCCCCGATCCCACACACAAGGTGACCCACTTCCAATAGATGAGGGAGGAAGACTCCCAGGCGGGCGTGGTCGTGAAGCGGAACAACCAGTCGCGCCCCCAATAGCGTTCCACCCGTTCGGTCGCGAGGTAAGGCCGTTCCGCCAGGCGCCCCGCCATCCGACGGAGATCCGGTCCGGACCTCCCATCATAGACGGCCACCGCCAATGGCGGAGCATCGGAGGGGAACGCGGACGACAGCAGACGTTCCACGTCGAGCGTTCCGAAGAGGACGCCCTGAAGATGCTCGAATCGGATGTGCCCCTCGATGTTCCGTTTCAACTCGTCGCCGGAGAATCGGGTCGTCCGGAAAGGCGTCGCCAGCCGGTTGGATTCCGAGGACCAATCCACCTGACTGCGGCCCCCACCCATGACGCCGAGATAGAGCCGTACCCAACTGTTGCTGCCCCGGCCGTAGACCGAAGGCCCGGAAGCCGTCACTCCGGGTCGCTCCGCCGGCCATGCATACTGGAGGAAGGAGTGCTCGACCGGATCCTGGTTCACATCCAGTCCCCATTCCACCGGTCGGACATCATCGGCATGCACGTACTGGTGGAAGGTGATCGGAAACGAGATCCACTCGTTGCTGACTCCGCCCGGGAAACGGAGGTCGAAGTCTTGGTGCGCGTTGTTCCGGACGAACTCGCGATAGAAGGGACGCCCTTCGAGATTCACCTTCCGGAGGTATCCGAAGCCGATGAACGCCGGATAGTTCACCGCCGGGTAGATGCTGGCCACGTGGTTCGAGAAGAAGCTCCATCCCGACTCACCTCCGTTGCCGGTGAGCGCCACCCGGAAGTTCTCGAGTCCCTCCCGGTGCAGGTCGAACCGCTGTTCCACCAGCGCGGCGAGCAATCCCGCCTCCCGACGCAGTCGTTCCCGGTCGAGTTCCCGGGTCTTGTGGCTCACCCACGCCGACAGGGCCAACGAGACCATGAGCCCTGCGGCGACCACCGCTTGGAACTCCAGCAAACGTCCCAAGCCCAGGAATCGCCGGAATCGGGCGGCCCACGGCCCCTGAGTATCCACAGGCCGGGAGGCGGGACCCTGGGGCGTGGAAGGCATGCTCGTTTTGTATCCCTCGCTCCACCCGGAGGCGAGCCTCCCAGAAGATTCGGGACAACACGGCACGAACGGGACGTTTGTCACCCGCCCGCCCGACTCGAAGCCACTTCGCCGGCTTCGATCTCAGGCACCCCACCTGCGGCGCCCTCCCCAAACACTCAGCCAAAACGATTCCATTGGAGCGACAACCGACCTCACGCAAAGGACGCCAAGACGCCAACGCGGCGCCGGAATTGGGACCCGCGGAGAGGATCACCATTCGGTGTGCGGTTCAGCGACCGGAATCCATCGGCCTCTTCCCTCCCCTCGGCGGCTTTGCGGCTTTGCGTGCCAATCCCTTCCGCATCGTTCCGGCCCGGTTCTGTTTCCCTCCGTGTCCTCCGTGTCTCCGTGGCAAATCGGCAGGACCTTCCTTCTCCCGAATCACTCGTCGTCGTCGTCGTCCTCGCCGGCACGGACGAAGGCGGCACGGACGGGTGCGGGCATCGGGGAGTCCGCGCCCTTCACGCTGCGCCAGACGATCTCGTTCAACCGCAGGTCGTCCGCCGCGTCTTCCTGGGCGAGGTTCATCGCCTGGGACTCCGCGGCTCCCCACGCCCCGGCCAGGTTCCTTTCCCAGCGGTCCAGCGGCACCGGCGAATGGACATAGGGCCTCAGGTCCCGTCGCGGCTGGAAACAGTGGTACATCGGCGCCGCGGTCGCATCGAACTGGCTCATCGGCTTCAGCCCGAGGATCAGCTCGATCGTGCGCAACATGGAGCTGGTCGAATACATCGTGGAGTCCTTCGCGCCGCGCCTCGTGTAGGGGCTGATCACGTAGGCGATCGAACGGTGGGCGTCCACGTGGTCGGGTCCGTTCTGCGCGTCGTCCTCCAGCACGAAGATGGCCGTGTCCTTCCAGAAGCGGGAGCGGGTGACCGCCTCGACGATCCGGCCGAAGGCGAGGTCGTTGTCCGCCATGAAGGCCCTCGGGGTGAGCTTGCCGGGACTGGTGCCGGAGGTGTGGTCGTTGGGCAGCCGGAGGATCTGCAGACGGGGCATCTCGCCTTCCTTCTCGAAGCGGCGCAGCTCCGAGATGAACCGGTCCGCGCGGCTCATGTCGGGGTATTCCATGTCGAACGACCGGTAGCCCGGGTCGAAATGCCCCTCGAGGGCGGCGACTCGGGCGCGGGCGGGATCGTTGGTCCGCGAACCGTTGGCGACGAACTCGCGTAGCTGCGGAAGCTCACCCCGGCCTCCTTGGCCCGGTCCCAGATGTATCCGTTCACGCCGGCGGCCACGGGGAACACGCCCTCGCTCGGATACGGATACTTGCCCCGCGCGTTGTGCCCGTAGCTCAGCGGCCAGGTCTTCTCCACGAAGTCCGTCGCATAGCCACCCATGCTCCATTCGTGGCCATCCGCGCTCACCTCGGCGTCGACGTAGAAGTTGTCGAGCAGGACGAACTCCCGGGCGAGCCGGTGGTGGTTCGGGGTGACCTCCTCCGGGAAGAGGCACAGCGACGGATCGCCGTTGCCACCGGGTAGATCCCCAAGCACCTGGTCGTAGGTCCG
>CAIYXO010000500.1 GCA_903930165.1 uncultured Verrucomicrobiota bacterium
AGGAATTCAGAACCACCGAGCCGCCAGACCATCGGACGCGGTCTACCAGCCGTTCGTGGTCCCTCCCCAACGCATCGAGGCCCGGCAATAGGCGGACCGCGTCCGATTCGATCCGCAATTCCACCACGCCGGCATCCGCGCGCACCTCGAGGCGGATGCTGCGACAATCCAGGCTTCGAACCAGAAGTTCGAGGCTCACCTGGGTCAGTTGAAAGGCCATTTCCGTGGCGCCGTCTCCAACCCGGCAGGGACGGGGAAGGTCGATGTAAAGCGGGATCCGGTGGCGGGACCGGAATCCCACCTCAAGCCGATGGAGCGCCGTCTCCAAGGACACCCCGGGGATCGCGCGGAAGTGTTCCGCCATTTCATGGAGGCGTCTCTGGAAATGGGAGAGTCCGGCGGAAAGGTCGCCCAGATGGTCGGAGCGCAATGCCGGATCGGACTCCGTCCGCACCCTTTCCAGGATCCCCTTGAGCTGTCCAAGACCGCTTTCCGCCTCGGTCCTCATCGTCTGCGCCGAGGTCCGACGATCCTCCTCCTCCGCCGCGAGCAGACGGCGTGCGATCCTGTCCCGTTCCAAGCCGTGGCGGATGTCGTGGAAAAGAAGCACCCAACCGTTGGACACGATGAAGAACAACATGGCCCAGTCCACGGGATCCCACCACAGGGCGGCCCAAGGCAGGCTGGGGATGCTTCGGAGGCTCAGGTCCCAGGTCGCCGCCAGTCCGAATCCTCCGATGGAGAGGGCGAAGGCCTTTGCCGTGAGATCCAGCGATCTGCGATGGCGATAGAAGTTCAGCGACATTCCGGCTCCGCAGACGAGGAGGAGAAGGCTGAACAGCCCCTGGATGGACTTGGGATTGGGGAAGGCGAAGAAAACGAGCAGTCCCAGCAAGGCGACGATGCCGAACACCACCGCGTCGACGCGGCGTTGCCTGCCGATCAGCCGTCGGCAGAGCCAATACAGCGCCACGGGAAGCAGGATCGTGGTGAGCGTCCTGGCGCCGGCGCCGGAAGAGCGTCCGAACAAGGACTGGGAGTGGATCAGGTTCTGCAGGCCGAGGAGGATGAGGGGGAAGCCCAAGGCAGGAAGTTTGCCCGCGGGTTGAACCCAATACGCGGCCAATGCGGCGAAGCCCGCCAGCACGCTCACGCCCCCGACGAATCCGCGGAAGAGCTCCCTTCCGAACTCCGCGCGGCTCCGGATTTCAGGCATCTGTTCCGCGGGGAGCAGTCCGATGGGGCCGCCGAGGATCCCACCCTTGCCCGCCTCGTTACGGAATCGGACGTCAAACCAGTTGGTTCCGGCCCGGAGCCCTCCGGGGGGGATCGGCAGCGCGTGCAGTGTCCTCTGGGGCAGGGGAATGATCGAGTCCTGCCGACCGAAGTTGCCGAGCCGGGCCCGGTTGAAGTGGAGTTCGGAAATGTTGCCGACGAAACCCGCTGAGGCGAACCAGTTCCTTCCGGTGAGCTCGGCTTCGACCACGAACTCCATGCGGTACCATCCGGTGACGGGAAGCCGACCTTCGGGACCCTTCCATTCCGACTGCCAGGCCTTCGCCCCTTCGACGAGCTGCCACCCCGTCTCGGGATTCGGCTCGCCCTCCAAGGGTTGGGCATCCGCCATGCGCAGCCAGACACGCGTCGGACGGATGATGGTCTCCTCGCCGATTCCCTCCGCGGCGCACGTCCGGTACCCG
>CAIYXO010000501.1 GCA_903930165.1 uncultured Verrucomicrobiota bacterium
CCGAGCCGAAGGGCATCGGGACGTCGGAGCGGTTCCCGATCACCTGTTCCCAGTGGAGGCGTCCTCCCTCCAGCCGGTAGGTGAGGGCGTAGCGGAACCGGAAGGGATAGACCCCGAGGGTTTCCGCGGTGTCGGCCAGTTCCATCGTCACCGAGTCCGCGGCGCGGTCCGTGACCGTCCACCTCGAGCGCCGGGCGAACCCGTGCTGGGGCATCGGAAATCGTCGTCCTTCCCATTCGTAGTGGTGCTGGGCCCCGGGGAGATGGCTGTAGCTGACCATCGGGAACAGGACCGGGTTGCCGGCCCACATCTCCTTCGGGTAGCGCGCCACCACGGCCTCGTCGTCGCGGAGGGCCTCGACCAACCCGTGTCCTTCCACCGGACGGGCGTACCGGAGAAGCCAGCCTCCGAGTTCCGGGATGACGGTGGCCACGGAGCCGGCGGCGTCCCGGAGCTCGATGCGTTCGCTCATTTCGGACGGGAGCGTGGGCAAGTCGGGGGATTCTGACCAGCCGTCGGTTGAAGGTCCACGGGACGCGACATCCCGCGGGAACCGCGCTACGGTGGCCCGACGTGGCCGGGCCGAACTCCAATCCGCTCGAACGCTGGCTCTCCTCGCCGGCGGCGCTCGCCCTTTCCGAGCGGCTCCCCACGGCCGGCGGGCTTTCGCTCGAAGGCGTCGCCCCGGCCGGCTGGGCGTTCGTCGCTGCCTTGATCCACCGCCTGCGTCCGGACCGGACGCTCCTGGTGGTGGTGGACACCCTCCGCACCCAGGAGGTGCTCCACGCGGACCTGACCACCTGGCTCCCCGGCGGACGGCTCCGCTTCTTCCCCGCCTGGGAGATCCTCCCGCACGAGTCGAAGCTCCCGCACGCGGACATCATCAGCGAGCGCCTGGAGACGCTGGTGGCGTTGCGCGACGCGAATGCCGGGACCGCCGTGCCATCCCCGGTGGTGGTGGCGACGGTGACCTCGCTGCAGCAGCGCACCTTCACCGCGCCCGACCTCGCCGGCCGGACGCGGACGCTGCGGAAGGGCGACACCCTGAACCCGCTCGACCTGATCGAGTGGCTCGAGGCCCAAGGCTACGAGCCGGAGGCCCAGGTCGGCCACAAGGGGGAACTTTCCTGGCGCGGCGGCATCGTCGACTTCTGGCCGCTCAGCTCGCCGTGGCCGCTGCGGCTGGAGTTCTTCGGCGACGAACTCGAGTCGCTCCGGGAGTTCGATCCCCACGCACAGACCTCGCGGGATCCCGTCGATTCCTGCGTGGTCCCGCCCGCCGGCGAGCTGGGGCTGCTTCGGCCGCGGGCCAAGGACGCGGATGCATCACCGGCACCCCCACCGGCACTCGCCTCGTTGGCTTCCCATCTGCCGCCGGGTTCCATCGTGCTGATCGCCTCGCCCACGTCCTTGGCCGGGCACGCGCTCCGCCTGGAGGAACAGGTCAAGGAAGGCGATCCCTTCCACGAGCGGTGGGAAGACTTCCAGCGGGCCGTCCAGGACGCCGGCCACACTTTGGTCCGGCTTGAGGACGCCGATCCCGCGGCCGCCGCCGGAGACCCGTTGCGTCTCGACGGTCTGGACGCCTTCCGCCCCATCGGCGCGATGCTGCCGGCGGCCCAGGTCGCCGAGACGCAGAGACGCGGGTTCTTCACGCAGATGCACCGCTGGCTGAGGCAGGGGCTGGAGGTCCACGTCTTCTGCAACAACGACGGCGAACGGCAGCGGTTCTCCGAGCTCTGGAGCGAACTCGTTCCCGAGGGCGGGAATGGGGAATCCGGCGAGGGCCCGAGGATCCACACCGGGATGCTCTCCCGTGGATTCATCGCCGAGGCCTCCCGGCTGGTGGTCGTCTCGGACGCGGAGGTCTACGGACGCTACAAGGTGAGCCGGCCGCGGCGCATGAAGTCCCCGCACGCGCAGGCGGTGCGGAACGTCTTCGAGGTGGACTTCACCGACTTCGAGGAGGGGGACTTCGTGGTCCACCTGCAGTACGGCATCGGGATCTTCCGGGGGTTGAAGACGCTGGCGCCGCAGCGTCGGGCGCGTGGGGACGACGGGGCGGCGGCCCAGTCCGGGCAGGAGTGCCTGGTGCTGGAGTACGCTGCGGCGGACGGCGCCGGCGAGCCGCCCCGGCTTTACGTCCCGGTCACCGAGGCGCATCTCGTCAGCAAGTACGTGGGGGCGGGCAAGGCGCGTCCGCAGCTCAACACGCTGACCGGCACGCGCTGGACGAAGGCGCGGGAGCAGGCGCAGCGGGCGGTGCGGGACCTGGCGGCGGAGCTGCTGACGGTGCAGGCGGCGCGGACGACCCGGAGCGGACATGCCTTCGGGTTGGACAACGCCTGGCAGCGGGAGTTCGAGGCCAGCTTCGAGTTCGAGGAGACGCCGGACCAGGTGAAGGCGATCGCCGCGGCGAAGGCGGACATGGAGGACGCCAAGCCGATGGACCGCCTGGTGTGCGGGGACGTGGGGTTCGGAAAGACCGAGGTGGCGATCCGGGCGGCGTTCAAGGCCGTGATGGGCGGGAAGCAGGTGGCCCTCCTGGTGCCGACGACCGTGTTGGCGCAGCAGCACTACAACAGCTTCCGCGAACGCATGGCGGAGTACCCGGTGCGCGTCGAGCTGCTCAACCGCTTCCGGACGCCGAAGCAGCAGCGTGCCGTGCTCGAGGCCGCCGCCGCCGGCGGCGTGGACATCGTCATCGGCACCCACCGCATCGTCTCGCCGGACGTCGAGTTCAAGGACCTCGGGCTGGTGATCGTGGACGAGGAGCAGAAGTTCGGCGTGAAGCACAAGGAGCAGTTCAAGCTGCTCCGGCGGACCGTGGACGTGCTGACGCTGAGCGCGACGCCGATCCCGAGGACGCTCTACCTGGCGCTGACCGGGGCGCGCGACCTGAGCACGCTCGAGACGCCGCCGCAGGACCGCCTGCCGGTGGAGACCGTCGTGGGCAACTACGACGAGCGGGTGATCCGCGACGCGATCCGGCGGGAGCTGAACCGTGGCGGCCAGGTCTACTTCCTGCACAACCGGGTCTCCACCATCGACGCCATGGCGTTGAAGCTCCGGGCGTTGGTCCCGGACGCGCGGGTCGTGGTGGGGCACGGCCAGATGGGGGACGACGCGCTGGAGAAGGTCATGACCGCGTTCGTGAACGGGGAGGCCGACGTGCTGGTGAGCACGACGATCATCGAGAGCGGCCTCGATATCCCGAACGCCAACACCATGATCATCGACCGCGCCGACCGGTTCGGCCTCAGCGAGCTGTACCAGCTGCGCGGCCGGGTGGGCCGGTACAAGCACCAGGCCTACTGCCACCTGCTGCTGCCGCGCCATGCGCAGCTGCTCACCGAGGCGCGGAAGCGGATGAGCGCGATCAAGCAGTACAGCGCGCTGGGCAGCGGCTTCAAGATCGCCATGCGCGACCTCGAGATCCGCGGCGCGGGCAACCTCCTCGGCGCACAGCAGAGCGGCCACATCACCGCGGTCGGATTCGACCTCTACTGCCAGCTCCTGGGACAGAGCATCGCCGCGTTGAAGGGGGAGAAGGTCCGTTCGCGGCTCGAGGTCCGAGTCTCGCTCGACTTCATCGCCACCAACCCCGGCGAGGAGGGCGGCGAGACGCCGGAGAACCGACGACGCAAGTCCACCTCCGCGCCGCGCCTGGAGATCTCCATCCCGCGCGACGACCTGGTCGCGACCTGGCATCGGGACTCCGGCGGCGGGGAGCGGAAGGCGGAAGCGGACCAGCCAAGCCGTCGCTTCCCCGCCTACCTGCCCCTCGACTACGTGCGGGAACCCTCCCAGCGCGTCGAACTCTACCGGAAGCTGGCGCAGGCCCAGGAGAAGCCGGCGATCGAGACATTGCGTGCGGAGCTGCGCGACCGGTTCGGTCCCCTGCCCGGCCCCGTGGAACTCCTGATCCAAGTGCACGAGCTGCGCCTGCTCGCGGCGGAGAAGCAGGTCGCCTCGGTCGAGGTCGTCGAAGGCAAGGTGAAGCTCACGCGGCGGGGCGAACTGATCACCATCGGCGGCCAGTTCCCACGCCTGACCAAGCCCGATGCCAAGGGTCGGCTCGGCGAGATCCGCCGGCTGCTGATGTCCCTCGCCTGAAACGGCCATCCATGACCCGACTTCCCAGGATCCTGCCGCTGCTGCTGGCCTTGCTGGCGACGCCCCGTTCCGTCGGCGGGGGAATCTCCGCCGCCCCGACACCGGGCCGTCCGCCCCTGCTGGTGGTCTCGACCGACGGGCTTTCTCCCGCCGAGCAGGTCCTCCTCGCCGGCATCCAGGGCCTGCTGAACCGCACCAACGCCGTGGTCTGGCTCCGCTCCGGCGGCATCAACGCGCGGATCCTGAAGGATCTGCAGGAGGAGGGATTCGCCGTGGAGAAGGTGTCCGGCCCGTGGCCTTTGGTGGAACGGTTCCGGGACCGTTTCGAGGGGATGGTGCTCGGATCGGTCGGGGACGAGTCGATCAACCGGGCCACCTCGGTCGCCGCGGCCACCCGTGCGCTGGTCGTCGACGTCTCCCTCGCCGCGCGTCCCGAGTTCGCGGGGTTGCCCGTCGTGGCGGACGCCCGGGTCCTCTCCGATGCGGAGCTCTGGGAACGGTTCGGTCCGCGGTTCCTGCGGGGACACGCCGTCCATCAGGCGCCCCGCAAGACGCTCCACCTCCGCGACCTCGCGGTGTCGATGGGACTGCTGACGTTCCACGACGTGTCCGCGGACGAACGCACCCGACGGGTGCGCGAACTCGGCCCGGGAACGCGCGTCTTCGGCTGGGGCGAGGACGAGCTGCGGTTCGTCCGCGAGGTCAGCCGGGGCGGCGGCGCGGTCCTTCCCGCCGACTGGTCGCTCAACCTCTCCGCGCTCCGGCATCTTCCGGCGAAGGCCGAACACGATCCCACGCCACGCGTCCCGCGGAAGCCGTCGCCCCTGAAGCCCGGCGAAAGGGTCGTCGCCTTCGTGGTGACCGACGGCGACAACCTGCAATGGATCGGCGGCGGGTTCGTGGACAACCCGGGGTTCTGGGCCAGCCCACACCGTGGGAAGTTCGCGGTGACGTGGGAAATGGCCCCGTCGCTGACGGAATTCGCGCCGAGGGTGCTGGAGCATCTGCGCCGGACCGCGTCGCCGTTGGACGACTTCGTCTGCGGCCCGAGCGGATTCGGATACCAGTTCCCGAGGCACGTGCCGGACCGGCGCGACGCGGCGCGGCGGACGGGACTGGCGGCGGAGGCCGCGGGGATGCCTTGGGTCACGGTGCTGGACGACGGCGGAGGTCCGGACCGTGTGGCCGAGTGGCTGGAGCGGCCGGAGATCGCCGGGGTTCTGCACAAGGACTACGCCCCCTACAACGGGCACAAAGGGGCGGTGGCCTGGCACTCCGGGAAACCTGCGGTCGGCTATCGCTTCCTGCTGTGGGAATCCAAGCGTGGAGACGGGACGCTGCGTCCGGACTGGCTGCCGGAAGGCGTCGCCGCCGGGGTGGCGGGACTCCCCGGGGACAAGGCCCCGAAGCCCTCCGACCGCTTCGCCCTCGTCAACGTGCACGCGTGGTCGTTCCGCGAATCCGGCGGACCGATGGGCGCCATCGCGAAGACGATCCCGCTGTTGCCGCCGGGAACCCGGGTCGTCACCGCCAGCGACTTCTTCCAGCTTCTCACCCCGTAGGATCCACTCCCCCAGGAACTCCAACCCCATGAACGCGATCCTCCGCAACCTCCTCGCCGTGCTTTCCGGAATGCTCCTGGGGGGCGTCGTCAACCTGGCCCTGGTGATGGTCGGCCCCCGGGTCATACCGCCACCTGCGGGTGTCGACATGGCGGACGCGGCGAGCCTTGCGGCGGGCATCCACCTGCTGGAGCCGAGGCATTTCCTTTTTCCGTTCCTGGCCCACGCGCTGGGGACGTGGGTCGGCGCGCTGACGGCGAGCCTGATCGCCGCCACCCGCGGGCCGGTCCCGGCGTGGGTCGTGGGAGGGATCACCCTGGCGGGTGGGATCGCGGCCTCGGCGATGATCCCGGCGCCGGGCTGGTTCATCGCCCTGGACCTGGTGTTGGCCTACCTGCCGATGGCCTGGCTGGGTGCACGCGTCGGCCGGTCGTTCCGGGGTTGAGGAACGGCACCGACGGCCTCACTCCCGCGGCATGGGCGTCAGCGAAGGCCCATTCCCGGCTGGCGGATCGGGGATGCAGAGCCAGCGCCGGCGATCCGGGAACGCGTCAACCACCCTGGCGTTCTCCTCCCGACCCAGGTCTCGCACCCAGAGGATCCGTTGTTCCTCCAACGGGACGGTGTTGGCGATCCACGGCGTGTGCGGGCTGATGGGACCGTTCCAACGGACGAAGACGAGATGCTTCCCGTTCTCCGCATCGAGGCGGCGTGAGACCTGGTGTCTGGGAGGGATGGGAAAGGACTCCGGTTCGGACAGCAGGCGCAGGTAGGGACGAACCGAGTTCCTGGTCTCCAGGAGCAGCAACACCGCGATGGCGGAGCCAAGCCAGCGGCCTTTTCCAGGCACCCGGCTTGCGGCGGACCAGGCGTAGGCCTGGAGGAGGAAGAGACCGGCGACGAAGGGCGCGAGGTAGTGTTCGTAGCGGTAGGTCTCGAGCGCCACCGCCAGCCAGGTCAGGGAGGTGGCGGCCACCAGGAGGGCGAAGCCACCGGGTTGAGGGAGGGAAAGCCGGGCGGGGCGCCAAGCCAGAACCGCCAAGGGGAGAAGGCGCGGCCAGGCGAAGACCGAGGCGACGGCCCCGAAGGAGAACATCGCGGCCCACGGTGGCAGAAGGTTCTTGGCGCGGTACACCTCGATCTCCCACCGGTTGACCGCCAGGGATTCGGGCACCGTCGAAGTCGGCGGCTCGCCGAGGGGTGAGAACCAGAACAGGGGACCGGCCAGGTAGCGGCGAACGTGGGCCTGATAGGGCAGTTCCTTCCAGCTTCCCGTGACATCCTCGTTGACGAGCAATTGGAGAGCGACGAAGCCGCTTCCTAAGACGATCAAGGCAGCGAGCGCCGACCCGATCCGGAGCGGAAAGCGCCGGAAGGCCTTCCAGGCCACGGGGACCAGGAACGAAAGGACCGTCATCCCCAAGACGCCGCCTTCGAATGGGCGGGTGAAGAACAGCAGACCCAGGCCAGCCGCGAGGGTGAGGACGCCCTCGGGTCCCCAGCTTCGGCGAAGGCGGGGATACGCCCCGAGGACGAGGAACGAGCCGAGGACCACGACCCCTCCACCCCAGTAGCTTCGTACCCAGTAGTGTCCGGTTCCGAAGTTGAGGACGAAGAGCAGTCCCGCCGCCAAGGCCCCACGTCGGCCTGCCCAGCCGGCGCCGGCCCAGGCCGCCGCCGCCGCCCCCAGCGCCACCGAAAGGATCACGCCCCGATGCGCACTCCCCAACAGCGCCTTGCCCAATGCCAGGAATGCGGGCTGGCCGAGGGGATACTTCGAGGCGTATCTCGGCTCCACCAGGACGTGGATCATCTCGAAGTGTTCCGGGGAGGGCGGCGTCGGATTCGAGAGGCGGCCCAGCAGGAGCGTATCGGCGCCCAGCAGATAGGCCTCTTCGTCGTGCATCCAAGGAAGGGGTGCCTCCGCCCGGAACCCGACGAGGGCCTGCAGGAGCACCACCGCGAGGAAGGCCAACAGCGCGGTGATCCCGGGACGGGGAAGCCAGCCCGGTTCGTCCAGACCCCCGGGGGGGATCGGATCGTCCTGGTCGGCCACGTCTGTCTTGTTCATGGATGGAGATCCGGGCGGGAACGTCACGGGAAGGAATCCGGCACCTCCTGCCGAGATTCGATGGAAGCGGCGACCCCGGGCAATCCCAAGCTTGGCCGATGCATGGACGCCGTCCGTGGCCACCACCAATCCGCCGTCGGCCCGCTGGCCTCCGGCAACCTTCAGAATGCTCGACGGAGGAAGGCGGGACGCGATACCCTCCGCACGATGTCGGAAGAGAAAAAGTTGGACCGGTCCGCCCTGTCAGACCGCTGGCTTGCCCTGCTTCTCGTCCTGCTCGTCTTTTCGGTGCACTGGGGTTTCCGCGCACCTTCGGTGGGGTTCTTCATGGATTCCGCCAACTACCTCTCGGGCGCGAAGTCGCTCGCTTCCGGACAGGGCTACGTGATGTCCGACTACGTCGGAAAGCCGAAGATCGGAATCTATCCGCCGGGATGGCCATCGGTGCTCTCGCTGATCTGGCGGGTCGAGCCCGAGTTCCCCAGGAACCTCCCGTTGCTCCAGGGATTCGTGTCGTTGGTGTTCGGTGCGGCCAGCGCGGCGGGTTTCCTGCTGATGCGCCGGCTCCTGGTGCCCACGATCGCCGCCTGGCCGGCCGCTGCCATCTGGGCCACCGCGCTCCGGTCCCATGAGATCGGCGTGTGGCTGATGTCGGATCCGCTGTTCTCGTTCCTGGGTTTCGTGTTCCTGCTCGCCTGGCTTTCGGCGTCGGATCGGGGGGCCCTGAAATGGTGGTGGCTCGCGGGAACCTACGTGACCATCGCGATGACCCTGCGGGCGGCCGGTCTCGGCCTGACTCTCGGAATCGGGCTCTCCGGGCTTGTCGCCGCCTGGAGGGCGCGCACGAATCCGCGTCGCGCCATCCTCATCCTGGCCGCGGTCACGGTGATGCCGGCCACCTGGATCCTGACCTGGATCCACCTGTCCAAGGGGGCCTTCGATCTCGGCGAGGCCTTCGCCAGCTACTATCCGAAGGGAGGATTCCTGAAGTGGTACCTCGGCGAGAAGCTGCTCGATCTCGTCAACCTCGCCGTCGGACGCCTATGGGGGGAGATGTTCTGCTCGCTCTTCGGCCGATTGTCCGCGCTCACCGAACGGCACGGGTATCTCGCGTTCCTCGCCGCCCGGATTCCGGTGATCCTCCTCAATGCCGTCGCCACCTTCTGGATGGCGCGCGGATTCTGGCGCCTGCGCCACCGCGACTGGGCGGGGCCGGTCCTGCTGACCGCCGCGGTCTACGTCCTCTTCGCGGCGGCCTCCCCGAATCCGGAATCGTTCCTGTACCGCTACTTCATGCCCGTTTGGCCGTTGCTCGGCGTGGCCGCATGGGAAGGCCGGCCGCGGTTCCCGTGGATGCGCAGGATCGGGATCGGGCTGTTCGCCCTCGCGATCGCCGCGAACCTGGCCTGGCTCCCCAGGGCACAGAGACATTGGAACACCATGTTCGCCATGGATGAACTCGAGGCGGCAGGCCGCTGGATCCGGGAGAACACCCCGCCCGAGACCAAGGTCGCCATCGACTACGCGGCGCCATTCGTCCACTTCGCCTCCTGGGCGGGCCGCCCCCTGGTCGCCGACTACAATCATCCGCATTGGAGCCTGAATTTCGTCGGATACGCGCAACAGGGCTACCCGCTTCCCGAGTACTGCGTCACCACCGACCAGGGTTACCTGCCCTCGTCGCCCCCGGAAGGTTCGACCGTGGTCTTCCGATCCAAGGGCGGCCACTTCGTCGTCAGCCGGCTCGATCCCGTCCGCGAGGCCGCCCAGCGGGAGAAGATCCGGAACCGTTCAGGAGCCGCTCAAGGCGACCGATGAACCCGCATGAAACGCAGGCGTGCTCCACAAGGGAATCGTCCGCCGTCGCCCTCCCGGCCGGCGGCCAGGATCGGCCTAGGCCCAGCCGTGAACCGTATCGCCAGGCCTTCACGACGATGCCCGGATCCCGTGTCCGGCGTGGGCGGGCCGGAAGCCGTGTCCGATCCCGAGTCCTACCGTCGGCAAGATCCCATGGGGCGGGAATCCGTCGCCTGACGGTCCCTGCATGAACACGGTGCCCGACCCGGAGACGGAAGGACAGGCCACGGAAACCGGCAGGGAGTCCACGCCGCTGGGCGCCCTCCTGCCCTGGGGACCGGTGGCCGTGCTCTTCCTCGTCTATTGCGCGGGAGCCAGCGGTCGGAACGGAGGTGTCGACGCCTCCATCGTGCTGGCCCAAAGCCGGGCCTTCCTGGACGGCCGGATCTCGTTGCATCCCGAGGCCGTGGGCGGCCTAGGGGCCGAGGGTCTCGGCGGTCTCAAGTACTCGCACTTCGGGGTCGGATGTTCGGTGTTCTGGATTCCGTTTCTCCTGGTTGGCCGCCTGCTCTCGGCCGTGTTCGGACATTTTTCGACGCCTCAATGGGAGGATTTCGTCGTCGGCTTCTCCCCCGCCTTCGTCTCCTGTGGGACCCTGCTTCTCCTGGCGCGCGCGTGGCTGGACGCCGGTGCTTCCGCGGCCAGGGTTCGCGCCGGGGTCTGGCTCTTCGGATTTGCTTCGATGCTTTGGCCCTATTCCAAGCTGCTTGGGAGCGACCTGGTCATGGCGGCCCTGATCCTCGCCGGGGTGGTGGCCGCCCGGCGCACGGTCGCGCTCCGGGGCGCCGCGCTGGCCGGCCTGTTCTGGGGACTCGCATTCCTGACCCGGAAGCAGCTGGTCTCCATCACCCCCGCCCTGTTCGCCTGGATCGCTTTGTTGGGCTGGACACGTCTCCGGACGGGCGGGCGGGCCCAGGGTTTGAGGGGTGCCGCGGCCCATTCCGGGACCGCGTTGGCAACCTTCATGATCGCGGTGGCGTTGAAGCTCGGATGGAACCGGGCCCGTTTCGGCGGCTGGATGTTGGAACCCTACCCCGGCTCGGAAGGCTGGGTGATGCCATCCGCCTCCGAGTACCTCGCACGCGTCACCGGCCAGCTCTTCGACACGGGTCGCGGCCAGGTCTGGTACAACGCGATCATCCTAGCCGTGCTCCTGGCATCGGCGCGCCGCTGGTGGAGGCACGGCCGCGACACCCTGCTCCTGTTCCTCTCCTGCTTCGTCGGCACCGTCGCCTTCTTCGCCCTGTTCGATTTCTGGCATGGAGGCATCAGCCTGGGCCCTCGTCTCCAGCTGCTCGTCTTGCCACTGGGTGCGATCGGATGGGCCTACCTCCCAACCAGCTCGATCGGGCCAGGCGCATGCTCCTGGCCGTCGGCGCCGCGGTGACGCTGGTCGCCGCCACACCCGGCCTGTTCGTCGATCCGCTTTGCATCGACAAACACCATGAATGGCTCCGCAACCGCCGGGGCCCGATGTTCCTCGCAGGTTGGGCGGAGGTGCGGGCGGTGTTCGGATTCGGCAGACCTCGGCTTCCGGAGGGGCTGCCGGCCTCGGCCTACACCTTGGAAACCCACCCCCCGTTCCAGCGGCCCGACCTGTGGTGGCTTCACCTCATCTCATACCGACGGAACCTGCAGGAGACCGCGGAACCCCGGGCCCCGGAGCGCTGATCGCCGGCCCGGCCGCCGGGTGCGGTTCAGGCGCGCGGCTTCCACTCCTCCCGGAGCAGGCCGAAGATGCGGGTGTCGTAGGTGCGGCCCTTGGCGCTCCAACGCATCCGGAGCCGGCCTTCCTCGACGAAGCCCAGGCTCCGGACGACCCGGTCGGATCGGGCGTTGTCCGGATCGACCTCCGCCTCCAGTCGACGGAGTCCCCATGGGCCGAAGGCATGGGTCACCACCGCCTCCAGCGCCTCGCGCATCAGGCCCCGTCCCCAGTGGGCCCGGCCCAGCACGTAGCCGATTTCCGCCCGGGCGCTGCCTTCGTCGTGCCGGAACACCACGCAGGCGCCGACCACCCGTCCCGTGGCCCGTTCTTCCAAAACGAACTGCACCCCGGTGCCCGCGGTCAGCATGACCTTGACCCGGTCGTGCCACGCCCGGCGGTCTTCCGCGGTCCGCCACGTCCCATAGGGGAGGAAGAACGTGGTTTCGTCGTCGCGGTGGACCGCCTCGATGTCGTCGAGATCCGCATCGCGGAAGACGCGGACGCGAAGCCGTTGGGTTTCGAGGACCGGGGGATCGGAAAGTGGCATGGGAGGAATGGGCGCCGGATCGTGGAGACCGTTCCCGCCCAATGCACCGCAACCCCACCTCATCCGCAACTCCGCGTTGGCGACGCCGGACAGGGCCATGCCAGGATCGTGGGGATCGGGCTCGGCGGGAGCCTTCGTCCAACCGTGGACCGGCCCGCGACGCCGGTTTCCCGGGGCGGGCCGGCCGATCGCTGATCGGACCCGAGGCCCAGCCGCCGCTTGCCGGGAATCCCGCAGCCACGCACGGTACCCTCCTGTGACGCTCGAAGACTCGATCGGTGACATCCTGCGCAAGGCCCGCAACTCGAACGGTGTGGCTCCCGAGGCCGCCGCCGCCGCCGCCGGCTTGTCCCCGGACGCCTATGCGGCCATGGAGTCCACCGGGAAGCCGGCCCCCGGAACCCGGTTCGTTCCGCTCGGGACCGCGCTCGGGCTCGACGGCGCACGGCTGGAACGCCTGGCCGCGGGCTGGATGCCCGCCTCCGTCGACCTCGGCATCTGGCGCGAATTGCGGGTGATCACCACCGCGGGACCCGACTACACGGTCAACGCCTACCTGGTCTGGGACGAGGTCACGCGGGAGGCGGCGCTCTTCGACACCGGCTTCGACGCGGCCCCGATCCTTGCGCTGGTGGACGCCGAGAACCTCCAGCTGAAGCACATCTTCATCACCCACTCGCACCACGACCACGTCGAGGCTTTGCCCGCTCTCCGTCAGCGCTTCCCGAAGGCCCGCATCCACAGCGGCTCGAAGAACGCCCCGGTCGAGCATCGCATCCGCTCGAACGACTTCATCATGCTCGGAAGCCTGCGCGTCACGAACCGCGAGACCCCGGGGCATGCCGAGGACGGCGTGACCTACGTGGTCGGGACCTGGCCGGAGGACGGTCCCCACGTCGCGATGGTCGGGGACGCCGTGTTCGCGGGCTCGATGGGAGGCGCGGGGAACCAGCTCGAGCTGGCCCGGACCAAGGTCCGGGAACAGATCTTTTCCCTCCCACCCGCCACCCTGATCTGTCCGGGCCACGGTCCCCTGACCACGGTGGAGCAGGAAAAGGCCAACAACCCCTGGTTCGCATGAACACCCCGTTCCGTCTCGCCTCACGGCTTCTGGTCGCCCTGCTGCTGGTTCAGGTCCCGCTGGCGGCCGACGAGAAGCCGGCCCAGGAAGCCGGATCCGCCGCGGCCCCGAAGCCGGCCGCGACGGAACCCGCGGTCGGCACCAACGCCCCGGCGCGACCGCTGTTGCTGGTGCGTGCATCGGAGACGCCGCTTGGGGAGAACTCGGTGATCGCGGTCTCGCCGTCCGAGGCCCGACGCGAACTCGAGGGCCTGCGGCAGGGGCTGATCCAGGACCGGTTGCGTGACCCGCTTCCGAAGTCCGTCATGGAGGAAGGCGGCCTGGCCAAGACGGTGCTGAAGAATCCCAAGCCCCGCCGGATCCTGGGGTTGTTCAATCCGGTCGCCCCCGAGGATTCGCAGTCGCATTTCCACCGGACGCACAAGGTGAACACCCTCCGGGGCACCGCACCGCTGCCGCACAACCAG
Organism: uncultured Verrucomicrobiota bacterium; assembly: GCA_903930165.1. Taxonomy (GTDB): domain Bacteria; phylum Verrucomicrobiota; class Verrucomicrobiia; order Limisphaerales; family UBA9464; genus SXXZ01. The sequence continues at coordinate 13,410 of CAIYXO010000501.1, forward strand.
CAGGATCCTATTTGGATCGAGCCCGTCGGCATCGACTTCCTGAACTGGGGTTGGTGATCCCGGGATCCGCCCCCTCCGGCCGCAGCGACAAATCCGCCTCGTGCCCGCGCCCACCTCCACCCGCTCCGGCGCCGCGTTCCTCGCGGTGGCGCTCCTGGCCTTCGCCACGAAACTCCGGGCCCAGATCGATCCCGAGCCGCGTCGGCTGTTCCAGGGCGGGTACAACCAGCCGATAGAAGGGCGCGGACCGCTCGCGGCCTACGGCTACTACTACCACAACGAACCCGGCTTCTTCCGGACCAACCTCACGCTCCGGGCCGTGGTCGCGCCGACCTGGATGGACTCCGAGCTGGGGTTCCGGTCGCTCCTCGGTCCGGACACGGATCTCGGCGTCGGACTCGCCGGCGGCGGCTTCGGGGACAGCTACTGGGAGGTGCGTCGGGGACAGCTGATCCGCGAGGAATCCTTCTACGGCCACGGCGCCGACGGCAGCGTCTCGATCTATCACCTCTTCAATCCGGTGGAAGGCGGCGGCACGCCGAAGACCCTCTCCGAGGCCCCGCTCCAAGGCATCCTCCGGAGCAGCACGCACTACACGCGATTCGACGAGGAGACCCGCACGTCGCCGCTCGTTGGGGTTCCCGGGGAACGGCTCGAGTACACGTTGCGGACCGGACTCCGCTGGGGTGGACGCGAGCCGATCATCACGCCCGCGGTGGCCTTCGAGCTGAGCGGCTGGTACGAGGGGCATTTCCGCACCGACTCGCAGTTCTACGGGTTCGGCGGCGACCGTGAGATCAAGGCCCAGACCCATCTCTTCTGGGCCCGTGGCCTGGTCGCGTACACCGTTCCGGAAAGCGGCCATCGCTTCGAGTTCAACCTGACACTCGGTGGCAGCTGGAACGCAGACCGATTCACCGCATACCGGCTCGGCGGGACGCTGCCTCTCTCTGCGGAGTTCCCCCTCATGTTGCCGGGCTACTACTTCCAGGAGCTGAGCGCCCGGCGCTTCGCCCTCGCCACCTTCCAGTACTCGGTGCCGCTGAACCTGAACGGATCCTGGGAAGTGCTCGGCCTCGGCGCCACCGGGGCGGTCGACTACCTCCCGGGGCTCGGTCAACCGGGGAACTGGCACTCGGGGCTCGGCGGCGGCCTGGCCCACCACAGTCCCAGCGGACGCTGGCACGCGCTCGCGATCTACGGACACGGCTTCGATGCCATGCGCGGCGACACCCGCGGGGCGAATTCCGTCGCGATCCTCGTCCAGTACGACCTCGGTGAAGGCGTTCCCGGCATGCCCGGCGGCGACCGTTTCCGCCGGTTCGTCTCCCGCATGAACCAGAACGCCTGGCGCGGCATGGAACGCCTGCTCGGCCGCTGACCGCGGCCCCTCCGGCGCCTTGTCCCACGTCCCGGACGGGCTCGTGCATTGCGTTCCCATCGCCGCCTCGCATCCTAGGCCCATGCTGCGTCTCCGAAACGCCCTCTCCGCGCTGCTGATGTCCATGACCCTCTCCGCCCAGGTCCCCGACAACCTCGTCGTCGAAGGCGTCCCCGCCCATCCCGTCGAACTGCTCCAGGATGTCGGACGCTACCTCGAGTTCAGAACCGCGTCGTTCGCGTCGTGGCATCCGGTACGCCGCGAGATGCTCGTCGGCACGCGCTTCGCCGACACGATGCAGCTCCACGTGGTCGCCCAGCCCGGCGGCGCCCGGCGCCAGATGACCTTCTCCGCAGAGCCGGTCACGGGCGGGATCTTCGAGCCGGTCCAGGGACGATTCATCGTCTTCAGCCAGGACACTGGCGGCGGCGAGTTCTACCAGCTCAAGCGCCTCGACCTCGCCGACGGCCGCGTCACGCTGCTGACCGACGGAAGGTCCAGGAACAGCAACCCGCATTTCTCACGCGACGGGCGCTGGCTGTACTTCAATTCCACCCGACGCAACGGCCGCGACACGGACCTCTGGCGCATGAACCCGCTCCGTGCGGATTCCGCCCAGCTGCTGCTCGAGGTCTCCGGCGGGGGATGGGGCGTGCTCGACGTCGACGCCGACGGTTCCCAGGTCCTGATGCAGAGCCGCCGGTCGATCAACGACAGCGACCTGCACTTGGTGGACGCCATCACCGGCCGGATCCGCCAGGTCTCGCCGGCCGGCGGCAACGGCGTCTCCCACGGGGCCGCGCGCTTCGCCCGCGACGGCGCCTCGGTCTTCTGCACCACCGACCGTGACTCCGAGTTTCAGCGCCTCGCCCGCATCGACCTCGCGTCGGGCGCCGTCACCACCCTCACCCCGGACCTCAAGTGGGACGTCGAATCCTTCGAACCGTCGCCCGACGGACGCCAGCTGGCCTTCTCCACCAACGAGGACGGCATCAGCCGTCTGCACCTGCTCAACCTCAAGTCCCTCAAGGTGAAGCCCGTCGCCGGCTTGCCCGCCGGCGTGCTCGGCGGCCTGGAATGGCACGAGAACGGCCGCGACCTCGGCTTCAGCCTCGCCCACGCCCAGTCGCCCACCGACGCCTACTCCCTCGAGTTGAAGTCGGGCCGGATCACCCGCTGGACGGAGAGCGAGACGGGCGGACTCAACCCGTCGGATTTCCGGCCGCCGGAGCTGATCCGCACGAAGAGCTTCGACACCCTTTCGGTGAGCGCCTTCGTCCACCGGCCGGATCCGGCGAAGTTCCCCGGCCGACGGCCGGTGTTGGTGCTGATCCACGGCGGCCCGGAGTCGCAGTCCCGTCCGGGCTTCCAGGCGCGGTACAACTACCTGCTCAACGAGCTGGGCATCGCGATGGTCATCCCGAACGTCCGCGGCTCCGCCGGCTACGGGAAGACCTTCCTGACCCTCGACGACGGCTTCAAACGCGAGGACTCGGTCAAGGACATCGGCGCCATCCTGGACTGGGTCGCCAAGGACGCCGGGCTCGACGCGTCCCGCATCGCCGTCATGGGCGGCAGCTACGGCGGCTACATGACGCTCGCCTCGCTGGTGCACTACAGCGACCGCCTGAAGTGCGGCGTGGACGTCGTGGGCATCTCCAACTTCGTCACCTTCCTGACCAACACCCAGGACTACCGGCGCGACCTGCGTCGGGTGGAGTACGGCGACGAGCGGGACCCGAAGATGCGCGAGCACCTGGAGCGGATCTCCCCGTTGAACAACGTGGCGCGGATGCGCGTGCCGCTGTTCGTGGTGCAGGGGAAGAACGATCCGCGCGTGCCGCTGACCGAGGCCGAGCAGATGGTGGCCGCGCTGCGCAAGCAGGGCGGGACCTGCTGGTATCTGATGGCCCGCGACGAGGGCCACGGCTTCGCCAAGAAGCGGAACGCCGACTTCCAGTTCGTGAGCACGATCCTCTTCCTGAAGGAGCACCTGCTCCGTTGAAACCCGGACGCCGCACGGGGGGCGGGGTTCAACGCCCTTGCCGCTTCAGGAGTCGGCGGGCAGATTATGGACGATGAAGCTGAGGCTGGACCTGCTGGAGCACCTGACGGAACAGGATCTCCTCGAGGGAGTGGTGGCGAACAATCACCGCTACATGCCCGAACCTCGTTTCTCGGGAACTGGGGTTGGGAGTCTGTCACCAACCTCAACCGAGGAGCGTGCGACCGAGGCGGAGCGAGGCATGGAGCTAATCCGGCGACTGGAGCAGCGTGCGCAGCAGAATGGGAGCGCATCAGGAACTCTGAGCTGAGCCTGGGTGAAACGGTGGATCACCTCAGGAGTTTCCATCGTTTGGCTCCGTTCCTCTTCTTCAACGGGAACACATTTGCGGAGATTGGCCGCAGGATCACCTACACGGTCTTCGCCGACCTGCCTGAACCGCGTCGCCGTGAGGCCGCCTCATTCGTCGCCCACTACGTCGCCGGCGTCCTCGACCGCGAGTCCATGGTCTCGGCGATCGACGCCCTCTGGGTTTCGGCCCAGTTCCGGGTCGGCGACCGCGTCCGTTCGTTCCGCGGTTCCTTGCGCGGCGTGATCGTCCGGATTCTCGACGACGGCCAGGTGGTCGTCCGCTCCGACGCCTCGGGCGCGGAACGGAACTGCCTGCCCGAGGGTCTTCTTCCGGAGTAGTTGCCCGGGGTTGGCGGACGGGGAACCGCCGTCTTGCCCCGCCGCGGTTCGTGCGCTTCCTTTGCCGGCGGTTCGGCCTCAACCGGTCCGAACACCGGAAAAAACACACATGTCCGACCTCCTCTCCCAACTGAAGCAGCACAGCGTGGTCGTCGCCGACACCGGCGACTTCGCCGCCATGCGCAAGTACCAGCCCCGCGACGCCACCACGAATCCCAGCCTCCTGCTCAAGGCGGCGACCATGCCGGAGTACGCCGCCGTCGTGGATCGCGCCGTCAAGGACGCCAAGGCCGAGGCCCCGAACGCCGCCGCGGCGCTGGGCCTCACCATGGACAAGCTCGCGGTCGCCTTCGGCATCGAGATCCTCGGGATCGTGCCCAACCGCGTCTCCACCGAGGTGGACGCCCGGCTGTCCTTCGACACCGAGGCCAGCGTCGCCAAGGCCCGCCAGCTGATCTCCTTCTACGAGGCGGCCGGCATCCCGCGCGAACGCATCCTGATCAAGCTCGCCTCCACCTGGGAAGGCATCCAGGCCGCGGCCCGCCTCAAGCAGGACGGCATCCGCTGCAACCTGACCCTGCTCTTCTCGTTCGCCCAGGCGGTCGCCTGCGCCGAGGC
>CAIYXO010000502.1 GCA_903930165.1 uncultured Verrucomicrobiota bacterium
CTCGGGCTCCCGGGCGGCGCTGACCAACGCCCTCGCCGGATTCAGCAACGCCGTCGTCCGCCTGCCTGCAAACGCCGACCGGGAAGTGGCCCGCTTCAAGGCGGCGGACGCCGCGGCCGCCCTGGGCGACTCCGCTGCGGCGCTTGCCGGCTACCTCGCCGTGGCCGACTCGGACGTGACGGATCCCGCGGTGCGGGACGAACTGGTCCCCGCGGCCCTCGAGCAGTCGGTCGTGAACGCCCTGGTCGCCACCAACGCCACCGCCGGCGAGAAGTCCCTCCGCCGTCTGCTGGCGATGCCGAACGCCGCGGTCGCAGCCGGGCGCAGCGCCCTTCTCCTTGGAGGCTCGCTGGCGCGTCGCGGACTGGGAGACGCCGGGCGCGGCCTGCTCCAGGAGTTCCTCGTCCGCTTCACCAACAGCGCCTTGCGCCCCGAGGTGGAGCTGGAACTCGCGGCGATCTCCCTGCACGAGGAGCGTTGGACCAACGCCGTGGCCGACCTGAGGCGCTGGATCGGCGCGTACACGAACCATCCCTCCGGCGTCCGGGCGGGGTTCCACCTCGCCTACGCGCTCGCCCGCTCCGGCGACCCGACGGCGGCGATGGAGCAGTTCTCGCGGCTGGCCGCGGCGCATCCCGAGGACCCCGAGGCGTTGACGGCACAGCTGTGGCTGGCGGGGAACTTCTTCGAGAGGCAGGACTTCCTCCGCGCGGGACAGGCCTGCGCGGCCATCCTGACCAACGCCAATGCGCGGGCCGGGACATCCGGCACCTGGCATCGCGCGAAGCTCTGGGCCGCCGAGGCGGGGCGGAAGCTCCAGAACTTCGACTCGGCGGCCGACCAGTTCCGCGAACTGCTCAACGACCGATCCACTCCGCCCGACCTCCAGGCCGCCGCGTACTTCCACTACGGCGAGATGCTCCTGGAGAAGCCGCCCGCCGCCGGCGCCGAGCCCCTCGCGGGATTCCGGCTGGCACTGGAGGCGTTCTCCCGGGTGCCCGAGTTCACCAACAGCCCCTACGCCACGCCGGCGCTGGGCATGATGGCCAACTGCCACTTCCAACTGGGGACGCTGAACCCGGCCAACTACGACCGTGCCGCCGAACTCTACCGCAGGGCCGCCTCCGCCCCCGGCGCCGGGATCGTGACCCGGTCCCAGGCCAACCTCGGACTCGCCGAAGTCCTGAAGAAGCAGGCCGAACTCCGGTCCGGGGCGGAGTCCACCGAACTGCTCGACCGGGCCATCCGGGTCTATGAGGACATCGCCTACGGGCGTCTGCTCGAACCGGGCGAGGCGCTTCCACCGACCGCGCTTGCCGAGGCCTCGCGCCTGGGCGGCGAAGTCCTCGAACGCCTGGGCCGCACCCGTCAGGCTGCCGGTCTCTACGAGAACGCCGCCCGCGAACTCCCCTCGGCGGCGACGCCCTGGAACGAACGGGCACGCCGGCTCCGCGAGGCGATCGCCGAGCGCCCGAGATAGGCCCGACCCGGGCGGGATCCGGACGGCCGGCGTCTCAGGCCTCCGACTTCGGGCGGCCCGCGGCCAGCCGCAGCAGCTCCGAGGCGTGGTTCCGAGCGGCTTCGCCACCTCCGAGCATCCGCGCCAGCTCATCGACCCGAGCCTCCCCTTCGACCGCCTCGATCCGGGATTCCGTCCGGCCGCCACGCGTCTCCTTGATGACCACCTGGTGGGTCGAAGCCTGCGCGGCGACCGGCGCCAGGTGCGTGATGCACAGCACCTGATGGCGGCGGGCGATCCGGGCCATGCTGGCTCCCACCGCATGCGCGGTCTCGCCGCCCACGTTCGCGTCGACCTCGTCGAAGACCAGCACCGGCACCTCGTCCTGGTCGGCGAGGACCGTCTTCACCGCGAGCATCACGCGCGCAAGCTCGCCGCTCGAGGCGATGGCGCGGAGCGGCCGGCCGGGTTCGCCCGGGTTCGGGGCGAACTGGAATTCCACCCGGTCGAAGCCGCGCGGGTCGGGCGCACCGTCCGGTTCCGAGGTGGTCATCCCGACCTCGAAACGGCTCTGCCGGAATCCGAGGGACCGCAGCTCCCGGCACACCGCGGCGTCCAGCCGGGGCAGCAGCTCGCGACGTCCCGCCGACAGGCTGCGCCCGGCCTCCAGGATCTCCCGGTCCACGCCGGCGATGGCCGACCGCAGCCGTTCCAGCTCGCCGTCGCGGCCCTCGAGCTCGGCCAGGCGCGCGGACGCCTCCGCCCCGAACCGCAGCACCTCCTCGACCGTTCCTCCGTATTTCCTCTTCAGGGACTGCAGCAGGTTGAGACGTTCCTCGAGTTCCGCGAGCCGGGCCGGATCCAGCTCGATGCGGTCCGCCTGCCGGGAAAGCCCGGTCTGGAGTTCCCGCAGCAGGGCGACCGCCTGGGAATGGGTCTCGACCAGCCCCTCCGCCGACGGATCGATGCGCGCCAGCTCGTGCAGGGGCCTACCGACGGCCCCCAGCACGGTGAGCGCCGCACCTTCCCCTTCTCCCAACGCCTCGAGGGCCGATCCGGAGAGTTCCAGCAACCGCGCGGTATTCGCGGCCCGGCGATGCTCCGCCACGACTTCCTCCTCCTCGCCCGCGCGCAGCCGCGCGCCCTGGATCTCACGTACCTGATGACGAAGCAGGTCCAGCTGATGGGCATACGTGCGTTCGTCCACCACCAGCGACTCCACCGCGGCGACCAGCTCCGCGCGGCGCCGCACCCGGGCCGAGTACGCCTCCCGCAACGCCTCCAGACCGCCGTAGGAGTCCAGGATGTCCAGCTGGCGCGCGGTCTGGAGCAGCGAGCGATGGTCGTTCGGGCCATGCAGGTCCACGAGCCGTCCCCCGAGTTCCGCCAGCGTCGCCAACGTGGTGGGGGAACCGTTGACGAACTGGCGGTTGGTTCCCGCCGCGGTGAAGGCCCGCTTCAGGACCAGCTGCCCGCCGTCGCAGGGCTCCAACCCGTGTTCCTCCAGGAAGGTGTCGAGGGGAGGACGGATCGCCTTCACGTCGAAGACCGCCTCCACCGCGCAGGCGTCCTCGCCGGAGCGGATCATGCCGCGGTCCGCCCGCCGGCCGAGCACGAGGTCCAATGCCCCGAGGATGACCGACTTGCCGGCGCCGGTCTCGCCGGTGACCGCAACATATCCCGCGGGCAGCTCCAGCGTGAGGTCCGCCACGAGCGCCAGGTTCTTGATCCGAAGCGTGCTGAGCACGGGCAGAGCAGAATGGGCGCGCGGGAAAAGGGGAACAGGAAACCGCGGCCCGCTTGGCGAGGCCGCGGACGTCCTTTGATGCCGGACCCTTTGACATCGGTTCCCCCGCCCTCGCAGTCTTCGCCCATGTCGTTCGAGTTCCGATTCCTGGGCACCGGCACCTCCCAGGGGGTGCCGATCATCGGGAAGGAGCATCCGCCGGAGTACCTCGCCAACCCGCGCAACCACCGGCTCCGTTCGTCCATCTACGTCCAGACCCCGTCCACCCGGATCGTCGTCGACACCACGCCGGACTTCCGCACCCAGATGCTCCGGGAAGGACTCGGCTACCTCGACGCGATCATCATCACCCACGCCCACGCGGACCACATCATGGGCCTCGACGACAGCCGGCGCGTCTGCGACCTCCGCGGGAGCGCGCTGCCGATCCATGCCACCGAGGAGACGATGTCCCACCTGCGGAGGATCTACGTTTACGCCTTCGACGGCCGTCCGATCCCGACGAGCTACTTCAACCCGCTGCCGAAGGTGTTCGACGGCCCGTTCGAGATCGGGGACCTGCGCATCACCCCCTACCAACTGCCCCACGGCCGGATCACGACCAGCGGATTGGTCTTCGAGCAGGGCGGCGTGAGGCGGTTGGCCTACTTCAGCGACTGCAAGGAGGTGACCGAACCCGCGATCGAACATGCGCGCGGCGTGCAGGTCGCTGTGCTGGACGCCCTGCGCCCGGAGCCGCATCCGACCCACATGTGCCTCGACGAGGCCCTCACGACGGCCCGCCGCATCGGGGCCGGTCGGACCTACCTGACACACCTCACCCACCACTACGACCACGATCGCGACCAGTCGGAGATGCCTGAGGGGGTGGAACTCGCCTGGGACGGACTCCGCGTGGCCTGCCCCTGAACCTACGATGACCCCCACCTACCGTCTCACCTGGCTGGTGCTCGGGACCTTCGCCAAGGTCTGGTTCCGGGCCCGCGTCGTGGACGCGCATCACGTCCCGTTGACCGGGCCCGTGATCCTGGCTTCGAACCACGCCAGCTTCGCCGATCCGCCGCTCGTGGGCACGTCCATCGACCGAGAGATCAGCTACCTTGCGCGCGACACCCTGTTCTCCAAGCCGATCCTCGGCACCTACATCCGGCGCCTGAACGCCGTGCCGGTCAACCGCGAGGGCGGCGGTGGCCCGGGATTGAAGGCCATCCTCGACCGGCTCAATTCCGGCAGCGGGATCATCCTGTTTCCGGAGGGAACGCGGACCCATGACGGAAGGCTCCAGCACGCGAAGTCGGGCATCGGACTGATCGTGGCCAAGTCCACCGCACCGGTTGTGCCGGTGCACATCCACGGTTCGTACGAGGCCTGGGGACGCCACCACGCGTTTCCCCGCCCCAGGAAGATCACCGTCCACTTCGGTGCACCGAGGGACTTCGCCGAGCTCCGTGCGGAACTGGCCAACGCGGAGAAATCGCGCGTGAAGGCGATCTACCAGGAAATCGCCGACCGGATCATGGCCGACGTCGCCGCCCTCTGATCCGTCGACGCCGGGGCCAGATCGGATCCGAGGGAGCAGTTGTCACCTCACGCAAACTCGCGAAGGCGCAAAAGGGAAGCTGAGGTTGGGGCTGAGATGGCCGCCCACGCCGGTGATCCGCTCGCCTACCGAAGGGCCCGCGATTCACTACCATGGCCTCGCGGCTTGGCGTGCCGGTCCCTGGCGTATGGCTCAGTGTCCGGCCCGGAGCGTGCAGGCGCCGCGGAGCAGCCGGACGCAGCAGGTGAGCCGGAACTTCTCCGGGTCCTTGTTCCACTGGTCGAGCACGTCGAGTTCCTCAGGGGTCGCCTCCGAAAGGTTCTCCATGCCGGACACCACCTCGGCCGCACAGGTGCCGCACGAGCAGTTGAAGCAGCCGGCCTCCATCTCGACGCCGGCGACTTCACCCGCCTCGACCAGCAGTTCGCCGTCGGGCACTTCCGCGGTGGCGTTGGAGGGCAGGATCGTGATGGTGGCCATGGAATCGGGGATCGGACGGACGTCTGAGCAATACCGGCGGAAGCGACGAAGTCAACCCGGCGGAACCCCGGCGGCCATGGGCGCGTCACGGAGCCGACGCGTCAGTGCGACGAAGGTCTCGACCTTCAGCTTCTCGGCCCGCTCGCCTGCCGGAATACCGCACGCGGCAAAGGCCTCTTCCAGCAAGGGCGCCGGCCAGCGGGTCTTCAGCAGCTTCATCATCATCTTGCGGCGTTGCGAGAAGGCCAGCTTGACCAGGCGGGTGAAGACGCGTCCGCCTTCCGCATCCAGAAGTGGCTCCTTCCGTCGGACCAGGGTCACACAGGCCGAATCGACGTCCGGCGCCGGATGGAAGCAGCCGCGCGGGATGCCGAAGCTCTCCTTCACCGTGTAGCGCAGCCCCAGCAACAGCGTCAGCAGACCGTAGTCGTCGGTGTCGGGCTTTGCGGCGATCCGTCGGACCACCTCGGTCTGGAGCGTCGCGACCAGCCGATCCGGCGGGACCGGCGCCTCGGCCAGTTCCACGAGTATCGGGGACCCCACGGAGTACGGCAGGTTCGCCACCAGCTTCCAGCCGCTCCAGTCGCGCGGGTTCTCCTGGAGCCATTCCAACGCGTCCGCATGGAGCAGTTCCCCGACGGCCCCGACGGGCTGGCAGCCGTCGCCGGCGGGAACCGCGAACACCGGGAATCTCTCCCGCAGCACCGCCACCAAACGCGTGTCCTTCTCGATCGCGAGCACCCCGGCAGCCTTCTCCAGCAACAGCGCGGTCAAGGGCCCCAGCCCTGGTCCGATCTCCAGCACGCGGTCCGTGGATTCCACGGCTCCCGCCGCCACGATCCGACGGAGCTGGTTGCCGTCGTGGAGGAAATTCTGCCCGAGCGATTTCGTGAGCTGGATGCCCCGCGACTCGAGCAACTGGCGCATTTCCGTCAGCGTCATTTGTTCCCCTTCCCCCCGACACCCGCACGCCGACGTGCCGCCCGCCCCGTGGGTGAAGTCTCCACCGGCGCCAACAGTTCACGCACGGATTCCGCCAAGGCGTCCAAGGCCCGTTGAAGCGGCACCTCGCCGATGGTCAGCGGCGGAGTGAATCCGATCACCTCGGCCGCGGCCCCCTCGGGCAACACGATGAATCCCCGCCGCAGCAGCGTCCGCATCACACCCAGCGACAGCGCCGTTCCAGGACCGCCGTCCTCCGCACGGAACTCGATGCCGCCCATCAACCCGGATACGGAAACCCGACGGACCGCGTGCGGAAATTCCACGGCGACGGCTTCGAGGCCGGATCGAAGCCGCGTCCCCAGCCGTTTCGACCGGGCCGGCAGCCGCAAGCGCTCCAACTCGGCGACCTGCGCGAGCGCCATCGCGCAGCCGACCGGATGCCCCAGGTAGGTGCTGGTGTGAACCGCCTCGCCGTCCGAGGGCGGCCAGGCGTCCATGACCTGGGCCCGTCCCACGCAGGCGCTCAGCGGAAAGCCACCGGTCAGCGCCTTCCCGAGGCAGATCAGGTCCGGGACCACCGCTTCGTGCTCGCAGGCGAACCACGCTCCGGTCCGGCCGAAGCCGGTGTAGATCTCGTCGAGGATCAACAGGCGTCCCGAGGCGTCGGCCAGGCGTCGCAACATCCTGAGGAACCCGGCCGGCGGAATCCGGATTCCCCCGCGCGCCTGCATCGGTTCGACCAGAACGGCGCCGACCGAGGCGTCGGCCAGCCTCGCTGCCATCAGAGGTTCCAGCAAGGCCAGGTCGGAAGCCGTCTCCGGGAACGGAAGAAAAGTGCCGAACTCCCGCAGCTGGTCGCGGAACGGCTCGCGGAAATGGGACCGCTGTGTCCCGTTCAGGGCCCCGTATCCCAATCCGTGATAGCCCCCCTCGAAGGCGATGATCCCGGGGCGCCCCGTCGCGAGCCGTGCGGTCTTCAAGGCCGCCTCCACCGCCTCGAATCCCGAGGAACCGAAGATCACCTTGCCGGTCTCCCGGACCCCATCCCGACGGGACCACCGACCGTAGGTCAGCCGGCTCAGCTCCGAGGCCAGGCGGGCCTTTCCCGGATGCGGATGCACGTCTCCCATCGCATGGACGAGCCGGCCCATCTGTTTCCGCGCGGCACGGACCACGGCCGGATTCGCGTGCCCCGCCGCCGCAACGCCGAAGGCCGCGGTCAGGTCGAGGTAGCGTCGCCCTTCGAGATCGACCACCTGGCAGCCGCGAGCCCGGTCCCACACGATCGGGCCGGTGCCGTCCGGTTCCGTGAACAGGATGTTCCGCGACTCGTGTCGGCGGAGCTGGACGAGAACCTTTTCGGAAGCGGTCGGCATCAGACTCCCCGTTCGTCGGGCGGCCAGATGAAC
>CAIYXO010000503.1 GCA_903930165.1 uncultured Verrucomicrobiota bacterium
CGATTGGTGTACGAATCAAGAGACAGTCCCATCGTCTCGTCTCTGCGGGGAGGTTGAACCCGACAGGGGCTCCCTCGGCGGGCGCCAGCAAACCCGAAGACCCGTAACACGGTCAAAGGACTCGTCCGCAACCCGTTAATGCATAAATCCGTGACTGGCACGCCTCCCGGACCTCAAACCCGACATTTCTCGACCTCGCTGACCCATTCAGGATCGGTCAGGAACGGTGGACGGGACTCTGCCTTGGCGCTTTCCTTGGCCGGGGATTGTGTGGCGGTGCTCCTGGGACTCCTGCTGGGCTACTGGTTCCGATTCAAATCCGGGATCCTTCCCACCCACATTTCGGGCCTGACCGAGCCGTTTGATCCGAGCCGGGTGAGTCTTTCCGGCTATTCTCGGCTCATCGCGCTCGGCGCCGTGCTCCTGATCGGAACCTTCCTCTATTCCGGCCTCTACTCGGTCCGCAACCTGATGCGCTTCCGGAAGTCCGCGATGATGATCGTCCGGGGATCGATCTTCTGGTTCGTGGCCTACCTGAGCTTCAGCCTCGTGGTGAAATTCCAGCCCGCGATTTCCCGCTTCTACGTCCTGACCTCGCTGGTTTCCACAGTCACCCTCCTGCTGTTCTGGCGCCTGCTCTTCCATCGCATCCTGGGCGCCGAGACCTTCGCGCGGGTGCTCCGGCAGAACATCATCCTCGTCGGGTGGAACAACGACGTCGCCAACCTCGCCGACGCGATCGAGTCGGACGCGTCGCACCCCTACAGGCTGGTCGGGGTCGTGGAGCCTCCGGGGTCCTCGTTCAAGATCCCGCCGCCTCCAGGCGTCGCCCACCTTGGCTCCTTCGACAATCTTTCCCGCCTGATCCGCGACCAACGCGCGGACATGGTGGTCCTCGGCGACCTGGACATCCCATCGGACATGATCCTGGAGGTGGCCAACCACTGCGAACGGGAGATGGTGCAGTTCAAGATCGTCCCCAACTACTTCCAGATCCTCGTCTCCGGCCTCCAGCTCGAGACCATCAGCGGCATTCCCATCATGGGAGTCACCGAGCTTCCGTTGGACCGGCTGGTCAACCGGATCCTCAAGCGCTCGGTCGACATCGTCGGAGCGCTCGTCGGCCTGTTCATTTCGGCACCGCTCATCGCGGTCTTCGGAACCATGGTCTACCTCGAGTCGCCGGGACCGATCTTCTATTTCCAGACCCGCACGGGCCGCAACGGCCGGAATTTCCGGATCATCAAGCTTCGCAGCATGCGCCTCGATGCCGAGGTCGCCGGCGCACAATGGGCCCAGGAGGGCGATCCCCGGCGGCTCAAGGTGGGCGCCCTGATGCGTTCGACCAACATCGACGAGGTGCCCCAGTTCTGGAACGTGCTCAAGGGCGAGAGGAGCCTCGTCGGACCCCGCCCGGAACGGCCCGAGCTCATCGCCAACTTCCAGTACGACATCCCACACTACAACGCCCGCCTCGCGAGCAAGCCCGGCATGACCGGCTGGGCCCAGGTCAACGGACTGCGCGGCAACACCAGCCTCGTCGAGCGGGTCCGGGCCGACCTCTACTACCTCGAGAACTGGAGCCTCTGGCTCGACTTCCAGATCATGGTGCAGACCTTCTTCCGCAGGAAGAACGCCTACTAGTCACTGCATCGGCGATGCGCCTCCGTCTCCTCTCCGCGGTCCTTCTCGGCGGCATCCAGGCGGACGCGGCGACCGAGTTCGGCGGAATGCTCGCACGGCAGGAACCCGGGGAACTGCTCGACTACCTGGCCCGAGACGGGTCCCTCTCCTGGCTCCGGACCTCCGGGGGCCTGGTCGATCGCCCCGGCATCCTCGAGCAGTCCTATCTCTTCCCGGCGGCGCCTTCGCACCAGGTTCCCGACCAGTCTGCGTTCCCGGTACACCGGTATCCGGAAGACCTGGCAGCCGTCTTCGGGGCTGCCAAGACCCACGCCGCGGAACGGTTTCCGAAGGTCGGCGCCTGGGAGATCGGCAACGAGATGGAGTTCATCTTCTCGGACGATCTCCCCGAGCGGACCGCTTCCGCCACCAAGGCCGCCTATCTCGGCCTGCGTGCCGCCGGTTTCCAAGGCCGCATCCTGATGCCTTCGCTCGCGTTCCGGCCCGGCCCTTTCGCCCGTGGGCTGATGGACAACTGGACACACCGCTGGACCGACGGCTGGAACGCCCACTACTACGGCTGGAGCCAGGATTTCGCGGGAAACGTCGACGAACATCGGAGGTTCCTCCACGACCTCGGCGGCGATTCCCTTCCAATCTGGTTCACCGAGGTGGGAACACCCGAACTCAACGGCGACGGAACCCGACCGGAACCCGTCCTCCTTGATCGCCAGGCCTGCTTCTTCGAGCGTGTCGCCATCGAGGCTTGGATGCTCGGCGTGGACGGCTTCGGGGCGTTCACCTTTTCACCCTACGTCCAAGGCCCCCAGGACTACGGGATGACCGAGGCGGACCGGAGCCCGCGCCCGGCACTCGAGCGTTTCCTGCACGTCGCCAACACGGTCCGGAACGCCCGCCCGCTCTTCGAACTGCTCGACGATCGGTCCGGGGCCCGGGTTGGCGTGGTGATCCGCCTGCAGGACCGTCGCTGGTGGACCGTCCTGTGGTCTCCCCATCGCCGCGCCGAGGACGACCTCCCCCCTCCCACTTCCCACGCGGCGGGGCCGGACAAGGCGCCCGCGACGTCGCAACACTCCTTCCGCGTCCACGTCCCCGCCGGAGCGACGCTCGGCGTCCGGCCCGACCGGATGGTCTCGACCGAGGCGGCCGGCCTCCGGGAGATGTCCGTCAGTGCCGCGACCAACCGCCACCTGTCCACCCCGCCGGGCCGCTACGGGATCGACGGTGTGCGCTGGAAACGCTGGAAGTCCCCACCGCTTCCCGACCGTCCCCCGAATCCGGGTTCCGTCGTGACGCAACTCCGGCTGCCAGACGCCACGCCGGATCGCGAGGGGCTGTGCCACAGGTTCGAGGCGGGCAAGCCGATCCGCGCCGAGGCCGTGGCCTACAATTTCTCGGCGGCCTCCGTGAACGGCCGGATCCGGATCCGGGTGCCGGACGGCTGGACGGCGAGGCCAACCGGAAACCCCAGGCTGGAGATCCCGGCAAACTCCTCCAACGCGGTCTCGTTCCTGTTGACCCCGGCCAAGGGAGTCCATCCGCAGCTCCGATATCCGGTGCGGGTCGATTGGCGACAGGGATTCCGGACCGCCGACCGGGCGGCGACCCTGCTGTCGCCAACCGCCACGGCCGACACCGGGGTCGACCGCGTCGAATGGTCACCGGAATGGTCGCCTTTCTCCCCGTCGGTCGAGTGGTCCGCGGAACCCTGTCCCGGGGGCCTGATGCGTCTCCGTCTGCTCAAGC
The DNA here is from genome assembly GCA_903930165.1 of uncultured Verrucomicrobiota bacterium. Classification (GTDB taxonomy): domain Bacteria; phylum Verrucomicrobiota; class Verrucomicrobiia; order Limisphaerales; family UBA9464; genus SXXZ01. Next base: position 3,391 of record CAIYXO010000503.1, read on the forward strand.
CCGAGGAGGGGACCCAGCCCGGGATCGTCGCAGCGCTTCCCGACGACTTCCGGGCGCGCGGATCGGATTCCATCCACATCCGGATGAGGACCCACTCCGGACCTTTTCCGGCCGGTGTCCGGGTGGAATTCATCACCCGGGATCGGGTGGTCACCGGTGCAACGCGGATCGGCAGGATCACCGGGGCCGTGAAGGAGATGGACTTCCGGATCGACGACGCCGAGGCCGATTTCTGGTCGCACGCCGATCCGGAAAGGCGTTGGAGGCCGGAGGAGATCCGCTGGGTTCGGATCCGCTTTCCGGGATTGAGCCGCGCCACCGAACTCGACCTGCTCGCCATCGAGCTGCACCGGGTTCCGGGTTGAACCGACCCGCGCGCGCTCAGGCGGCTTCCGCGGCCTCGGGAATCGGCGTCAGGCAGTCCGCAGCGCTCCGGCAGAGACCGATGAAGGTCTCTTCCGCCAAGGTCAGCCGCCGGGCGCGCCAATGGAGCACTCCCCACTCTCGACGGGCCTTGCGCCGCCCCAGCGGCAGCGCCACCAGGGAGCCGTCCCTCAGCTCCCGTTGGGCCACCCACGGCGCTACGATCCCCACGCCGAGGTTCAGCTTCACCAGCTCCTTGATCGCCTCCATGCTCCCCAGCTCGATGACCGTGTTCAGCACGATCTTCTCCTCCCGGAAGTACTCGTCGAGGATCCGCCAGGTCAGGCTCTTGCGGCTGTAGACCACCAGGTTCTGCCGCGCGACCTCGGCCCTCGGAACGGAACCGGAAGCCGCCCACGGATGCAGCGGTGACGCGATGAAGACCAGCTCGTCGCCGAAGAGGTGCGTGAACTGGAACCGCTCGTCGGCCTTCAACTCCATGCTCAAGGCCAGGTCGGCCCGGTTCGACTCCAGGACCTCCGTCGCAGCCAGGGTGTCGCACGGCTCCACGCTGATGTGGCTCTGCGGAAAGCTCTCCTTGAACTCCCGGAGCACCGGCGGAAGCAGTGAGACGCACAAGGTCACCGGGGCCGCGATCCTCAGCCGTCCCACGCCCCATTTCCCGAGGCGCTCGATCCCGGACCGCGCCGAGGACATCTCGAGCAGCACCCGCTCCGCGTGCTGCAACAGATGCTCCCCCGCCTGGGTGAGCAACACCTTCTTGCCCAGCCTGTCCAAAAGGCGACACCCGATGTCCGTTTCCAAGGCCTTCATCGAGTGGCTGACCGCGGACTGGGTCAGGAAGAGTTCACGTGCCGTCTGCGTGAAACTCCCAGTACGGGCAAGGATGACAAACGCCTGGAGCTGCCTGCTGTCGAGCGGAGACTTCATTCATGAACCCGTTTCATCGGACCGATCAAAAGGAATCGGAGCATTTGACGGGCCGGACATGTCGCGCAGGCACCGATACCGCTTAGGAAGCTCCCGTGACGACGTACACGGCATCCAAGACCGGCATCCAGGCGGATGGTTCCGCGATCCGGCTCGGGTTCGTGCCGCTCAACGACTGCGCGCCGCTCGTGGTGGCTGCCGAGCACGGCCTTTTCCGCCGGCGCGGCCTCCGGATCCGGCTCTGTCGGGAGCTCGGATGGGCGAGCGTACGGGACAAGCTCACCCACGGTGAACTCGACCTCGCCCACACGCCGAGTCCGATGCCCTTCACGCTGCGCTCGGGCCCCGTGCCCGAGGCCGCCGTCACCGGCCTCGTCCTGAACCTCAACGGCAACGCCATCACCCTCTCCGAGGAGCTGTGGAAGGCCGGTGTCCGCGACGCCAACACCCTTGCCCGCCACCTTCGCGGACTTCGCAACCACGTCCCGACCTTCGGCATCGTCTCCAGCCAGTCCAGCCACGGCTACCTCCTCCGCAAATGGCTGCTCCGTGGCGGCATCCACCCCGAGACCTGCCGCTTCGTCGTCGTGCCGCCTCCCCAGATGGCCGGACACATGCGCGCGGGCCACCTCGACGGCTACTGCGCCGGCGAGCCCTGGAACACCGAGGCGGTCGCCGCCGGCGTGGGATGGATCGCCGCCACCAGCTCCTCCCTCGAACCCCTCCACCCGGAGAAGGTCCTCACCGCGCGGGCGTCGTTCAGCCAACGCCACCACGAGGAACACCTGGAAATCATCGCCGCCCTCGTCGAGGCCTGCCGCTGGTGCGACGATCCCGCCAACCACCCGGAGATCGCCGCGCTGCTCGCCCGCAGGGAGTACCTCAACCTCCCCGTCGGACTGCTCCGCGGCGGATGGAGCGGCACCGTCGACCGCGGCCACGGCCACCTCGTCCCCGACCACGAGTTCACGGTCTTCCATCGCCACGACGCCAACGAACCGTCGCCGGACAAGGCCGCCTGGGTCGTCAACAACCTGCTCGAACCCGCCACCAGGGCCACCTTCCCGGCCCAGTCCCTCGGACAGGTCTTCCGCATGGACCTCCACCAGGCCGCGGTCGCCCTCGTCCGCCCCTTCCCGTCCGACTCCTTCCCGACCCAACAGCCATCCCCATCAGCCCATGCCCCTGAAAACTCCCGTCGCTGACCTCAACCGCCGCCGGTTCCTCCGCAACACCGCCACCGGCGCCCTTCTCGCCGGTCTCCCCTCGGGTTGGACCGGCAGCGTCTTCGCCGACGACTCCCCGGAATCGCCGAACGTCCGCTTCGGCATCATCGCGCTGACCGACTGCTCCCCCATCGTCATCGCCCACGAGAAGGGCTTCTTCAAGAAGCACGGCATCCAGTCCTCCGTGTCCAAGGAAGCCAGCTGGGCCGTCATCCGCGACAAGCTCCAGACCGGCGACAACCAGGCCACGCACATGCTGCTCGGCATGCCGGTCGCCTCCACCATGGGACTCGGCGGCTCCGCCCGGAAGCCGATGGTCTTCCCCTGGATCCTGAACCGGAACGGCCAGGGCATCACCCTCAAGGCCGAGCTCGCCGGGAAGGTGAAGGACGATCCCAAGGCCCTGAAGCCCTTCGTCGAGAAGGCCAAGGGCATCGGCGAACCGCTCACCTTCGCCATGACCTTCCCTCCCGGCACCCACGCCATGTGGATGCGCTACTTCCTCGCCGCCGGCGGCATCAACCCGGACAAGGACGTCAACCTCATCACCATTCCGCCCCCCCAGATGGTGGCGAACATGAAGGTGGGCAAGATGGACGGCTACTGCGTCGGCGAGCCCTGGAACGCCCGCGCCATCGCCGACAAGGTCGGCTTCTCCGCCATCTCCACCCAGGACATCTGGAAGGACCATCCGGAGAAGGTCTGCGCCTTCCTCGCGGAGTACGCCGACAAGAACCCCAAGACCGTCAAGGCCGTGCTCAAGGCCCTCCACGAGGCCAGCGTCTGGCTCGACGACCTGGGCAACCGGCCCGAGCAGTGCGACATCGTCAGCAAGCCGAGCTACGTCAACTGCCCGAAGGACATCATCCTCGGACGCCTGCTCGGCGACTACGACATGGGCGACGGCCGGAAGAAGAAGGACGACGCCTACATGATCTTCAGCCAGCGCAATTGCAACTACCCGCAGCCGAAGTACGTCACCTGGTGGCTCACCCAGTTCCGCCGTTGGGGCATGGTCTCGGGCGCCCCCGACTACGCCGGCGTCGCCGCCAAGGTCGCGGGCACCGATCTGTACGAGGCCGCCATGAAGGAGATCGGCTTCGCCCACGGCGGCCGCAGCGATGCGCCCGAGAAGTTCTTCGACGGCGTCACCTTCGATCCGAAGGGCGACCTCGAGGCCTACGCGAAGGGCTTCGCCGTCCACTCGCTCAAGGGTTGAGCCCCTCCTGACCCGACCCGACCCGGCCGCGCGTCCCACGGGGATGCGGCCCCACCGCCTCTCCGGGGCGCGCGGCCGGGACATTCCGCAAAGATCCGTCGCCATGAAGTTCAAGAAAGCCGTCGAAACCCTCCTGTTCCCGCTCGTCGGGATCGCCGTCAGCCTCCTGGTCTGGCAGTCCATCTCCGGCGGCGCCACCATGGTGAAATCCCCCTCCGGCGAAATGGAGGAGGTGCGGACCGGACTCGTGAAGGACCTTCCGGGTCCCGCGGTCACCTGGGAGCGGACCCGGAAGTACGTCGTCGAACCCTTCGCCAAGCGCGAGGAACTCGACCAGGGCATCCTCCGCTTCACCTGGTACTCCCTGCTCATCGTCGCCAAGGGCTACTTCATCGCCATCGTCGTCGGGACGCCCATCGGGTTCCTCCTCGGTCTCTCCAAGACCTTCACCCGGATGTTCGACCCCATCATCCAGGTCCTGCGTCCGGTGTCGCCGCTCGCCTGGATGCCGCTGGGAGTCGTCCTCTTCTCCGGCGCGGGCCGGAGCGCCAACGAGCTCGGCGCACTGTTCACCATCGCCGTCTGCGCCATGTGGCCCACCGTGCTCAACACCGCCGTCGGCGTCCGAGCGATCCCCCTGGACTACCTCAACGTGGCCA
>CAIYXO010000504.1 GCA_903930165.1 uncultured Verrucomicrobiota bacterium
CAGGTCCTGATGCCGCTCGAGAATCCGGTGGAGATGCACGAGACGCCGACCAACGTCGTGCGCAAGCTGACCGAGGCCGGATACGGGGCGACCTTCGGGGCCGCGTTCGGTCCGGGTGGAGTGACGGTGGACCGCTTGGCCCGGGCGTTGGAGCAGTTCCTGTTGGTGCAGGTCTCGGGCGACTCGAAGTTCGACCGGGTGGCTAAGGGCGCCGACGGCTTCACGGCGTTGGAGCAGCGGGGATTCGAGCTCTTCTTCACCGAACACGATCCGCGCCGCGGACAATACGGCGCGGACTGCTTCCACTGCCATGGCGGGCCGCTGTTCACCGACTCGGCCTTCCACAACAACGGGCTCGATGCGGAAGGGAAGGGGAGCGACGAGGGACGCGCAGGGGTGACGGGAAACGGGGCCGACCGTGGGCGTTTCCGGACGCCGTCGCTGCGGAACGTGGCGAAGACGGCGCCGTACATGCACGACGGACGGTTCGCGACGCTCGAGGAGGCGGTGGCGCACTACTGCAGCGGCGTGAAGCGCGCGCCGAACCTGGACCCCAACCTGGCCAAGCACCCGGACGGCGGCCTAGGACTCGACTTGGCGGACCAGCAGGCCCTCGTCGCGTTCCTGCGGACCTTGAGCGACCCGTGACGGCCGGCACAGGCGGGGCGTGCGTGGAGTCTCGTGGCCTCGTCTCCTACGGCGTGCAGGGGGAAGAGACGACGTGAGCAGGCTCAGCCCACGCCGAGGGGATGGAATCGTGACCCGCGGGCGCCTGAATGGCGCCTGAAACCCGGAGTTCACAACCAGGGGTGCCAAGGGTGCGAAGGGTCTCTGGGGTATGAAGTTCCGGCTTCAGCCGGTCCGAATCCATTCCGTTTCCGACTCCGTAGGAGCTCTCTAGGCGCGGCGCTTGGAGAGGCCACAAGCGGCGGGTCCTCCTGAAATCGTCTCAGCCAGGCTCTTCTGAGCGGTCATGGCCGGGCACCTCGTCCGGGATCCCGATCGCTGGATTGGCATGGCGGAGTTCAAGACGGTTCCATCGCGATATCGGCGGCATCCTTGGGCCGATCTCTTCGAGTATCCCGGATGTGATCGCTTCGATCTGCGCTTCCGGCAGCGAAGCCGAACCGCGGCCATAGGAGCCCGGCTCGGTCCGGTGGGTTTCGACCAGGGTTCGGACAACCGAACGCATGGCTGTGTCGCGGGTCATGCCCCTCGAGACGATCGTCAACCGTCGTTCGAGGGCGGAGAAATGCACGCGGCCAACCCCACTGATGGGACCTTGGGTGTTGGACAACCGGACCCGATCGACACCCCGAAGGAGATCCACCGGCAGTGCCCGGAGAAAGGCTTCCAGTTCAACCCGGGAAAACGCGTGGGGCGGATGGGATTCTATCCTGTCGATGGTGAGCCTCATTCCGGCGACCTTTTCATCACACAAGCCTCCTCTAAGATGTCGCCCATCGCAGTCGCATTGATCAACGCCGAAATGAGCCGCGCGGTGTCCGCGGAGGGGGGCTCGGAATCTTGATACACTGGCACCCGGATGGGGCTGGAGTCCGGAGTTCACAACCAGGGGTGCAGGGGGCCAAGGGTGCGAAGGGTCTCTGGAGTACGGAGTCCCGGCTTCAGCCGGTCTCAACCATTCCGTTTCCGCGGGATCTCTCCATCCTCGACGGTTGCGAAGGGTCCGTCACGAGTCGCAGCCGGTACTTCGTGGTCCCGATCGTTGACACATGCATTGTGTGGAATAGTTTCCCGGGATGGCCACGAACCTTCAGATCAATGACCACTTGCTGGCTGAGGCGCAGCGCGTCGGTCGCTTTCGAACGAAGAAGGAGACGGTGAATCAGGCGCTGACGGAGTTTGTTCAGCGTCGGGAACAGGTTCGTGTGTTGGAGCTTTTCGGGAAGGTGGACCTGCATCCGGATTACGATCCCAAGAAGCTGAGGACGAAGAGGTGAGGGTTCTGGTCGATTCGTGCGTCTGGTCTGCGGTGCTACGAAGAGGCACGGAAGCCACGGACCCCGTCCGCCGGGAGATGCAGGCATTGATCGATCGTGGAGCCGTTGAGTTGGTTGGCCCCATCCGACAGGAGGTTCTGTCGGGAGTGAGGCGCGAGTCCCAGTTTCAGGAACTCAGGGAAGCCTTGGGACTTTTTCCGGAAATCGGGATCGAGCCCAGGGACTATGAGGAGGCGGCAAGGCTCTACAACCTTTGCCGAAGCAAAGGGATCCAAG
>CAIYXO010000505.1 GCA_903930165.1 uncultured Verrucomicrobiota bacterium
TCAGCTGAAGATGCTGCTGGAACACGGCGTCGCCGCCAGCACCGGCACCGGAGCCGACAGGGCCACTCCGGGGCAGTTCCCGCAGTTGGGCGGCCTGGTCGTGGTGGCCGACCTCTCCGGCACCGCGCAGCGCTTCACCAGCGTCGGCAACGTCGTCACCGGCATCACGCCGGGCACGAGGATCCGCTACGCCGCCCTGCTCGACGAATCGGGCCGCCCCACGGACGTGCTTGTCGCCGACGGCGAGGTGTTGGATCCGGAACGTCCGGTGCGGCTCGTCACCCTGAACTTCTTGGCCAACGCCGGGAGCACGGGTTCCGACTTCGGCGGCGACAACTACCCGTTCCCAAACTTCCTGCGCCTCAACGGGACCGAGTCCTACCAGCGTCGCGACCTGAACTCCGCGACACTCACCCCGCCGCTGCCGGCGACCTTCCCGGCCCGCGCCTCCTTCGCCTCGGTCGGCACCGAGCAGGACGCCTTCGCCGAGTTCCTCCAGGCCTTCCATGCCGTCACGCCGTTCGCCCAGCGGGACACCGCGGTCGACCTCGACCGCCGCATCGTCCAGGGCACCGCCGACTCCGACGGCGACGGCCTGTCCAACGCCGAGGAGACCTCCCTGTTCACGTTGGGCATGGATCCCGACCGGGCCGCCTCGCGTTCCCAGGCCAACGCCCTCCTCCGCCTGCGTCGCCTTGGCCAGGCCGAGGTCACCGGCTCGCCCGCGGCGTTCAACCTGTTCACCACCACGCAGGTCGCCGAAGCCCGCCTCGCCGGGCGCGGCGACGTCGTCGGCGATCCCACCACCTACGGGCTCTTCACCGCGCCCCGCGCCGACATCCGCATCGACGGACTGGTGCTGCCGTTCTCGACGAATGCGCTCGTGAACTTCCGCCTGCAGTACTCGGACGACATGACCCGCTGGGTCGACGCCGCCGTGGTCACCAACGTCCCGGTGGACCTCACCTCGCCCACGAAGTTCTTCCGCTTCCGCGCGGAGTGACCAGGTGGCCCGCAGAGGGCCGAAGTTCCTTCAACCGCCCCGTCGGACTTCACGTCCGGCGGGGCGGTTTGTCTTCAGGGAGCTCCCTGGGAACCGGTAGGCTCGCCATCGCGTGGATCCGCGTCGTCCGTGACGTCGTCGTCGGCCACGTCTTTCCCCGCCGGTGCCGGAGCCGCCGCCTTGCCGGGTCCGATCACCACCACGAACTCGCCCTTCCTCGGCCGCCGCGCCAGTTCCGCCGACAGCTCGGCTGGCGTTCCCCTGAGCCATTCCTCGAACTTCTTCGTCAACTCCCGCGCCAGCACGACCCGACGTTCCGGAAGGACCTCGGCCAGCTCCTCCATCAACCGGGCCACCCGGAACGGCGACTCGTACAGCACCAGCGTGCCCGGTACCGCCGAGAGTTCGCGCAGCCTCCGCAGCCGCTGGCCGGACTTGTGCGGCAGGAAGCCGGCGAAGTGGAACTCTTCCGTCGGCAGCCCGCTCGCGGTGAGGCCGGCGACCATCGCGCAGGCGCCCGGCACCGCCTCCACCCGCAGGCCTGCCGACACCGCCTCCGCGACCACCCGCTCGCCCGGGTCGCTGATCCCCGGCGCGCCGGCGTCGGTCACCAACGCCACCTTCTCCCCGCGGCGCAGGCGGTCGAGGATCTCCGCCGAGCGCCGGGCCTCGTTGAAGCGGAAGTGGCTCACCATCGGCTTCCGGATGCCGAAGTGGGTGAGCAGCTGTCCCGTGTGTCGCGTGTCCTCGGCCACCACCACGTCGCACTCCCGCAGCACCCGCAGCGCGCGCAGGGTGATGTCCTCGAGGTTCCCGATCGGCGTCGCCACGAGGTAGAGCGTGCCGGGCGTGAGCGGCGGCGGTGTGTGAGCGGCGGGAGCCGACCCGGTTTCCATGTGGTCAAGGTACAGCAGGAAACCGGTGACGACGACGTTTGGTGCACCGGTGCCGGGACTTCCCGGCCAATCAGGCGGAAGGGATCGGCACGCAAAGCCGCGAAGCCGCTGGAGATTGGGAAGGGAACCGCAGGTTTTCCGAAGCGCAACCGGTCACCGGATGGTGATCACCCTTGTGTCCCGGCTGCCGTCTCCCGTTGGCGGCTTCGCGATTTTGCGTGAGCTCGGTCGTCGCTCCGATTGAAACGTTCCGGCTCAGATCGGCTTGTGGTGCATGCGCTCGTGGGCCGCCCGGATGAACCCGGCGAACAGCGGATGCGGGCGGTTCGGCTTGCTCAGGAACTCCGGGTGCGACTGGGTCGCGATGAAGAACGGATGCGACGGGATCTCGATCATCTCCACCAGCTGGTCGTCCGGCGTGGTGCCGCTGATGACGAACCCGGCCTTCTCGAACTGCTCGCGGTACTCGTTGTTGAACTCGTACCGGTGGCGATGGCGTTCCATCACGCTCGGCTTGCCGTACAGCCGGTGCGCCAGCGAGCCCGGCTCCAGCAGGCACTCCTGCGAACCCAGCCGCATCGAGCCGCCCTTGCGCTTCACATGGCGCTGCGTCTCCTGCAGGTGGATCACGGGATGGACCGTGTGCAGGTCGAACTCGGTCGAGTTCGCGCCCTGCAGTCCCAGGACGTTCCGGGCGAACTCGATCGTGGCGATCTGCATCCCGAGGCACAGGCCGAGGTAGGGCACGCCCTTCTCACGCGCGAAGCGGGCCGCCTTGATCTTGCCCTCGATGCCGCGGTCGCCGAAGCCGCCCGGGACCAGGATCCCGCCCAGCTCCTTCAGCTTCTTCGTCGGATCGTCGTTCTCCAGCTGCTCCGCCTCGATCTGCTCGATCTGCACGCCGCAGTCGTTCGCCGCGCCGGCGTGCTTCAGGGACTCGTACACCGACTTGTAGGCGTCCTGCAGCTCGATGTACTTGCCGACCACGCCGATCCGCACGCGGTGCTGCGGGGCGATCATCTTGCGGATGATGTCCTGCCAGTGCGCCATGTTCGCCGGCGGCAGCGTCAGCTGGAGCGTGCGGCAGACCAGGTCGTCCATCCGCTCCCGCTGCAGCATCAGCGGCACCTCGTAGATCGTGTGGTCCACGTCCTTCTCCTCGATCACCGCCTCGAACGGCACGTTGCAGAACATCGAGAGCTTGCTCCGGACGTCCTTGCCCAGCGGCTGCTCGCAGCGGGCCACGAGGATGTGCGGGGCGATGCCGATCTCGCGCAGCTTGGCGACGCTCTGCTGGGTGGGCTTCGTCTTCAGTTCGCCCGCCGCCTTGATGAACGGGACGTAGGTGACGTGGATGAAGCAGACGTTGCCCGGACCGGCCTCATGGGCGAACTCGCGGATCGCCTCGAGGAACGGCAGGCCCTCGATGTCGCCCACCGTGCCGCCGATCTCGGTGATCAGGATGTCCGCGCCGGACTTCTCCGCGAGGTCGGTGATGCGGCGCTGGATCTCGTCGGTGACGTGCGGGATGACCTGGACCGTCTTGCCGAGGTACACGCCGTCGCGCTCGTTCTTGAGCACCTGCTCGTACACCTGGCCGCTGGTGGTCGCGTTGGCGCGGCTGAGGTGGGTGTTGGTGAACCGCTCGTAATGGCCGAGGTCGAGGTCGGTCTCCGCGCCGTCGTCGAGGACGTACACCTCGCCATGCTGGTAGGGGCTCATCGTGCCCGGGTCCACGTTGAGGTACGGATCGAACTTCTGCAGTGCGACCGTGAGGCCCCTGTTTTCCAGGAGGGTGCCGAGCGCCGCCGCGGTGAGCCCCTTGCCGAGGGAACTCACGACGCCGCCCGTGACGAAGATGTACTTCATGGGCTTGCACGTTCCCAAGCGCTCCGCATGGGCAGCAAGGAAAACTTCCGTCCGGATCCCTTTGGGTTCTCGAATCGGGTATCAGGACCCCTTTCGGTTCCGGTCGGCGGAGCCGAGGAAGGGGAGGGCAGTTTCAAGTTTTCAGTTTTCAGTTCGGCGCAAGGTCAGAGCGACGTCGGGTTTCGGGAGTTGTACTGGGTTGACGAGGTGTGGCTCCTATCGGCGGAAGGTTCGTCAACCGATGAAGAGACTCTTCGCGTCAACAGGCCTGGTGGCTCTCACCCTGTTGCCATCTGGTTGCGCCACCGACGGCTCCCGGCGGGGTCGCGGCGACCTCGGGGCCTTCATCCTGCAGGA
>CAIYXO010000506.1 GCA_903930165.1 uncultured Verrucomicrobiota bacterium
CAGAGCAGCTTCCAGAAGGCCTTCGACCTGAAGTACGAGGTGCGTGCGGACCTCCCCTACCGTGAGGGGGCGACCCTGGCCATCGGCTCCTTCAACCTCCACCACGACTTCTTCGGAAAGAGCTTCGGCATCACCAACGAACGGGGCGAACCGGTATTCACCGGGTGTCTCGGATTCGGCCTCGAACGGGTCGTGATCGCCTTCCTCGGCCAGTTCGGCCTCGACCGTGCCCAATGGCCGTCGGCGGTGGCCGACCGTCTCTGACCCAACGGCCCATGAACCGGGAGATCCCATCGGATTTGGTGGTGCGCGAGGCTTCTGGAGCGGATCTCGACCTCTTGAAGGAGCTCTGGGAGGGACTCTACCGGCACCAGGTCGAGCACGGGATGAACGTGACGGTTCCCGCCGACGGCTTCGCGCTGTGGGTGAAGGGACTGCGGCCGTTGTTGGGACGATTCGCGCGGGTTTGGGTGGCCTGGGTCGACGGGGCGCCGCAGGGCTTCCTGTGCGCCCGTCTCCGGAACCAGCCTCCCCACTTCAGCGGCGAGCCCACCGGGTTCATCAGCGACGTTTTCGTGGGAGACAGGCTTCGCAGCAGGGGTGTCGGACGGAGGCTGCTGGATGAAGCCTTGGGATGGTTCGATTCGCAGGGACTCGGTCGCGTGGAACTGCAGGTGATCGCGGGCAATCCGAAGGCCCGCGAGCTCTACGTCCAGCTCGGCTTCGAGGATGAGCTGCTCCAGATGGTCCGGATGAGGCGTCCAGCCCGGGCATGATCGCGGCCCGCGAAGCCTTGAGGGAGCTGTTCGACGCGGTGTTGGCTCCTGCGCTGCCTTCGGCGGTTTGGCTGGGGGTGTTCCTTTTGTTTCCCTGGGGTCGTGGCCGCAACGGGCTCCTGGCGCTTTCCGCCGCGACCACCGCGCTCCAGTTCCGCGACCGGATTCCGGCCTGGCTCATCGTCCATGTCACGGCTTGGGTCCTTCTCGGGGTGCTGATGCGTCGTCCGACCGCTGGCGGGGTCCGCTGGCGCACCGCCCTGTGGATCATGTACGGGTGGTCCGCGGCCTTCATCGTCGGTCGCTTCGTCCACGTCGACCGCGGGTCGTCCTGGTTCTTCGCGACGACCTTTCCCGGAAGGGTGCTCGACATGCTCGTCTACCTGCGGCTCCTGACCGCCTTCTGGGAGGTCGGCTCGGGGAGGATCAAGGCGTTTGCGGCGGACGCCTTGTGGGGCTGGCTCATGATGCCTTGGGCCGGGGCCCTGCTGCGTTTGTCGGAGTTCCTGCCGCAATGGCCGACCCTGACCTCCGGTGTGAGGCCCGCCCTCGATGTCGCCCAATGGCGTGGCCGGGCCCTGGACTGGTGCGGCCATGTCGCCTTCGGCCTGGGAGTCCTCACGGTCGATGGGCTGATCAAGCCGTCCCTCGCGGGATCGCGGATCGCGGCCCTGCTTTGGAGCGGTTTCGTGGTGGCACCGATGGGATTCTACCTTTTCTCCCATCTCACGGCGCGCACCCATCAGATGATGGCCGCCTGGGTGGGGCTCCGGATCCCGGACAACTACCGGTTCCCGATCGGCCGCCCGAATCTTTCCGACTTCTGGGCCAACTGGAACATCACCTACACCAACGTCTTCAGGGACCTCTTCTTCTACCAGCGTTGGGGCCTCAAGAAGGCCAATCCCTACCTCAACTCGATCGTGCTCTTCACGCTCGTCGGGTTCTGGCATGCGCAGAATGCCTACTGGGTGATCTGGGGATTCCTCCATGGCGTCGGCTTCGCGGGATTCCTCTATTGGCGCCATTCCTTGATGGGCCTCCTGGCGACCCGCTGGAACATCCGCCTGCCCCTGGGACCGGTCTCCTCGGGCTTGATCACCTACGGATTCGTCTGCCTCGGCTGGCTCGCCCCGCCCCAGATCATCCGGTTCCTGGACTTGGCCTGGACGTCGGTCCTGAACCGCATTGCCGGTTGAACCGGTTCCGTGCGGAAAGGGACGTGGCCGGACTCGGCGGCGACGCCCAGGAACGGAAAGGCCAACGCGGGACGGGAGCCTGAAGGTGTAACGCATCGCCGGGGACAGA
>CAIYXO010000507.1 GCA_903930165.1 uncultured Verrucomicrobiota bacterium
CATCTGATAGGCGCCCGGCAGGAATTCCGGGTGTGGCAAACGGTAGAGGTGCGCCCGGCGTCCCAGGATCCGGACTTCCTCCAACGAGAGGTCCGAGGGAAAGGGCTGTGAGGTCGCCGTCTGCAGCTTCCGCCTCCCCGCGACCACTTCCCCCAGCAATGCGGCCAGGGCCGACCGTGCCTCGACCGGGGTTGTCCGCTTCGGGTCCGGCGCCGACTCCGGAAGGCGGCGAAAGACCAGTTCGTAAAGCAATGCGGCCCGTTCCCGAGGATCCGGGTAAACCAGCCGGAACTCCGATCCAACGGCTGGCGATGCGGAACCTGCAGGATCGGGCGAGGTCCGATTGGGTCCGTCCCCGGGGTTCATCGGCCTCCCGTCGACCTCGCCGGAACACTTGCAGGTTCAGTCATTGCAGGTCCCCGTTTAACAGGTTCTCCCCGAGGTACAAAGGGCGTCCCTTGGAACTTTCCTCCCGGGTTCCGGAGGAATGTCACCACATGGACATGACATTCCTCAGTACCGGGGTGCTTGCGGACCCGGTAGGCTTTTGGAAATCGAAGTGGTTGAGGAAAATCCGCCGGATTGGAAACCCGAGGGGAGCGGTGGATTTCCTCCAAGGCTTCGACCACCTTCCGGCCACCCGAACTCCGAACGCATCCCCAGTTCCCGCATGCCCACACATTCCAGGCCGGTCCGAGTGCTGCTGGTGGACGATCACGCGGTGGTGCGGGTGGGGGTCCGGGCCATCCTTTCGGACGAGCCCAAGGTCGAGGTGGTGGGGGAAGCCTCGACGGCTGCGGAGGCGCTGAGGCTCCTGCCGCAGGCGAAACCCGACGTGGTGATCCTCGACATCCGGCTCCCGGACATTTCCGGCATCGAGCTCTGCCGCCAGGTCAAGTCTCAGCCGGATGCTCCGAAGGTGTTGATGCTCACCTCCTACGGTGACGAGGAGTCGGTCCTGAACTCGCTGGATGCCGGCGCGGACGGCTACATGCTGAAGGATTTGGAGCAGGGAGAGCTGGGATCGGCGATCCTGGCGGTGGCCCGTGGCGGGGCGGTGATCGATCCCGTGATCACGCGGATCCTGGTTGCGAATTCGTGTTCCGGCCGGCGCCCTCCAACCACGGCGGTCGCCACGCCGAAAAGCCGTTTGCTGATGCTCACGCCCCAGGAGCAACGCGTGGTCGCCCTGCTTTCCCTGGGGAAGGTGAACAAGGAAATCTCCTCCGAACTGCTCCTGACCGAGGGGACCGTCCGCAACATGCTGACGACGATCTATTCCAAGCTGGAGGTGAAGAACCGCGCCGGGGCCGTGGCCCTGTGGCTGCGCCACCGTCAGAGTCCGTGAATCCCGGCGAACCCAAGGACCGGGGCGGAGGATCGCCCCCGGCCATCGCCAGCGGAGGTCCAAGGCTTCGTGTGGCTTGGGGTTTCTTGCTGGCGGCGGTCCTGGCTTGGCTCGGACTCGCGCAGTGGTCCGGGCGCCGTCCCGCGGGTTGGCCGGCCGGCGCTCCGATGCTTTGGGGTTCGGGTGAACGGGAGTGGTCGAATCCCCTCCACGGGATGCGACTCGAACGGTGGGGCTCCACCGTCGCCGTCGAGGAGTCCGGAAACTGGCACTACCAGGTACCGCCTATCTCCACGGTGGAGCTCGGCCGGTTTCCCGAGGGGGCTTCGGCCTGGACCCTCGCCTTCTGGGCCCGGATCCCTTCCAACGCCACTCCGGTCTCCCGGATCTCCTTCGATGTCGCCTCGCTGACCGGACCCGAGTACCGGTCCTACCTGGGCGTCACGAACGGACAGATCTTCTTCGAACAGACGGTCCGTGATCCCGCCAGTCCCGGACGTTGGACGACGAAGGTGGCCGTCTCCACCGGGGACACGGTGCCGGTGGGACGCTGGTTCCACCTCTCCCTGGCGGTGGATCCGGCGTGGATGGAGATCCGGCTCGACGGACGGCTCCTGTCGGCCCGGCAAGGCTGGGGAAACGGGGAGCCGGTCAATGCCAGCCTGCGTCTGTGCGGGGAGGCGCCACGGGGCACACTCAGCGAATACGGCAGCTGGCTGGGCTTCCCGGGTGGTGAGGTGCGCCGGTGGCAGGCCGAGACCGCGAACCGGGGACAGGGCCATTTCGACGTCGCCTTCGACGACGTCGTCCTTTTCGAGAAACGTCTCCCCGGCACCGCGGTGCAGGCCTTGTGGACGCAGGGGCGTGGTGGTTATCCGCAGGTCTTCCTCGGACGCGAGCGTCGGATCGCGCTGACCCGAGGGGGGTGGACGTGGGCGCTCGGGGCCATGGTTGTGCTCGGGGTCCTGCAGGC
>CAIYXO010000508.1 GCA_903930165.1 uncultured Verrucomicrobiota bacterium
ACCTTTCAACCTTTCAACCTTTCAACCTTTCAACCTTTCAACCTTTCAACCTTTCAACCTTTCAACCTTTCAACCTTTCAACCCACCTCTCCCGGGTTGCCCTGGCCGCGACAATTTGCCGCAGCCGGTCCACTTGCCGGAGGCGGCCCCGGGTTCCCTATGTTCCCGGTGATGAAACCTTCGTTCTCGCAGCGTCTTTCCGCCGTGGCCGCCGCCCTGTGCGTCGTCGTCGCCCGGGCGGCTACCCCCGCCGAGGTCCTGGGCAAGATCGACCCGGCCACCGGCAAGGCCACGGACACCGCCACGGAGTTCTCGGTCACCGGAGTGGTCAGCACCCGCACGGTGCTTCCGGGCGGGCAGGTCGTCGCCTGGGTCCATGCCGTGGGTGAGGCCGGCCTGCCGGTGGTCGCTCCCGTGTCGGACGCCACGCTGCTGGCGCCGCGCAACGAGGTGACCCTCGTCGGCAAGCTCGGCGACGGCCCGCTGGGCCGCGCCGCGCTGGTGCTGAAGAAGGACTCCGTCAAGGTGGGCATGAGCAACAAGTCGGTCGGCGCCGCCGAGGTCCGTCCGCCCGCCTTCTTCGCCGACGCCGCGGCGCTTGCCGGCCGATGGGTCCAGGTCACGAACGTGACCTTCGCGCCGGGCAGGTTCGGCAAGGAAGGCAAGGCCTCCGTGAAGGGCGATGGCGTCGAGTTGAAGCTGCTCGTCTCCACGGGTGTGGCCGACATGGACGTCCCTCCGGGTCCGGTGAACGTGTTCGGCGTGCCGGTGAAGACCGCGGACGGCTGGGCGTTGGCGGCGTCCCGGTTCCTGCCGTCGAACGCCAAGGCGCTGCAGGCCCTTGCGACCAAGCACACCTGCTTCACCTGCCACAATCCGGACCTGAAGATGGTGGGGCCGGCCTACCGGGACGTCGCGGCGCGCTACCGCAAGGATCCCGAGGCGTTGGCCAAGCTGGTTTCCCAGATCGAGAAGGGTGGCACCGGAAAGTGGGGCCCCGCCCCGATGCCCGCCTTGGGGACGAAGGTTCCGATGGAGGACCGGAAGACCCTCTCGGAGTGGGTGCTGCACTACCGCTGGGACTGGCTGTTGGCGGAGTGAGCGGGGCGGAATCCGCGGCCTCCGGCTCCCGGAGGTTTTGCCAGACCGTCACCGTCCCGTTGAGCGACGGTGAACAACGGTCGGCAAACTCGGCGGGTGTTGGGTCACTTGCAGAGGGGTCTGTCGACGAGACGGGCCTTCACGTTGGTCGAGTTGCTGGTGGTCATCGCGATCATCGCGATCCTGGCCAGCATGCTCCTGCCCGCCCTGGGCACCGCCCGGGCGCGGGGCGTCTCGGCGGCGTGCCTGAACAACCAGCGGCAGCTGGGGATCTCGGTCCACCTGTACTCCGCCGACAACCTCGACTGGTTGCCGCCCATCCAGGCGCAGATCGTCGGTGGCGAGTCGAGTTGGCGTTCCTACCTCTACCGCTACGTGGGCCAGGCGGCCCGGGTGTACGACTGCCCGTCGGAGAAGGTCGAGTCCTACGCCTCGGCGAAGTCGCGTCCCAGCTCGCGTCCCAGCCCGTGGGTCCTCGGGCAGTTCGTCGATGGCGAGATCGACATCCCGAGCGGCATCGGAGCGGTCAACGTGCATTGGCAGTCGGGCGGCGCGCCGCCTCCGTTCGGCCGGCCGGCGGGCTATGAGAACAACCTCTGCCGTTGGGGACAGATCGAGACGGCCTCGCAACTTATCCTCTTCGGCGACGGACACAGCGACGTCTACGGGGCCTATCCACGTGACCGCTGGTGGATCTGGAAGGAGTTGGGGAACGCGAACTCGCCGGGCTTCAACCGGCTGGCGCAGGGAGATCCCGGGGCGGTACGCCATCTGCGCAAGGCGAACTACGCCTTCGCCGACGGCAGTGCGAGGCTGCTCGCGGGGGAACGGATCCCCTGCAACACCAACGAGTGCTGGTGGTCCGCCAAGGCGGATCCGCATTGAGCCATGGCCCAGGGATCCCCCATGCGGCTCGTATTGGCCGTTGTCGCGGTGCTGGGCGCCTCGGCTTTGCTCTACCGCAGCCTCGGGTCCGATTCCGGGCGGACGGGAACCTATTTCTACGACCCGACGGCCTCGCGGCTCTTCGTCGCTCCCATGGGTTCGATTCCGCCGATCCGTGGCGTGGACGGCCCGGAGGAGGATGCCGTGCGCGCGGTGGTGGTCTCCGTCAGCGGAAACCCCTCCGACCGGGGTTCTCACCGCATCGCCTATCTCGAGAGGTATTCCCCGGAGCTGAAGCGCCAGCTGGAGGCGTCACGTGCCGGCACCGGGCCGGCGCCGATGGGGCGGTCGGAGGCGGCCCAGCAGCGTTGGGTGCGCCGGACCAACGACACCGAATGGTTCCCCCTCTCCTCCGAGACGGGCGAACGCATCGTGTCCGACTGGGCGGCTCCCGGGGCGGACGGGATCACCCCGACCGTCTGCGTGCCCTGAAGCGGACGCCAAGTTCTCGCGGAACCGAACCCACAATGAGGATATGAAACCTGGAATCATGAACATCGCGGCCCTCGCGGCCTTTCGTTGGAGTCTGGCCTTCCTGCTGACATTGCTCGGCGGAAGCGGACTCAAGGCGCAACAGCTGGTGAGCAACCTCGGGAACTACTTCCCGGGCGAGGCGATCCAGATCGGATTTTCCGGAGGTCCCGGAAACCCGAAGGACTGGATCGGGATCTACCCGGAAGGCGTGACGCCCGGATCGACGGGATCGACCCTCTGGTTCTACGTGG
>CAIYXO010000509.1 GCA_903930165.1 uncultured Verrucomicrobiota bacterium
CCCTCGGCGACCCGGAACCGGCTTTCGGGTTGCCCCGGTTCCTCCAGGCCGAGTTGGAAAACCGGAGTCCTTTTGGCAACCAGGAGGTCCTCAACCTCGGCATCACGGCGTTGAACTCCTATGCCCTGAGGGAGATCGCGCGGGATACCGCCGAATCGTGGGTGAGCGGCGGCGTTTGCGACTGGGTGATCTATCCCGGCAACAACGAGGTCCACGGTCCCTTCGGCCCGGGAAGCGGCCTCGTCGGGCCGGCGCCATCGCGCATCACGGTCTTGGCGACTCTGGCCCTGCGGAAGTCGGCGATCGGCCAGTGGATCCAGCAGCTACGCCTCTCCAAGCCGGAAGGCCTGTCGATGACCCAACGCTTCGCCGGCCTGGAGATGTTCACGGGCAACCACGTCCGGGCCACCGATCCCGCCGTGGCCCAGGTGCATGCGAATTTCGAGGCGAACCTCGAGGACATGGTGCGCCTCGCGCTGAGAGCTCCAACGCTGGGCCATATCGTCCTGGTCACCATGGCGGTGAACCTCACCGACTGCCCGCCCTTCGGCTCGGACCTCACCTCCCTGACCAATTCCCCCGCCTATCCGGCCTGGACCAACGCCGTGGAGCTGGCCCGCCGATCCGGCGAGCAGGCGGATCCGGCGGAACCGGTCCGGCTCTGGACGCAGGCTTCCCAATTGGCGCCGGGCCATGCCGAGACCCGCTATCGCCTGGGCTTGGCCAAGGCGGATGCCGGCGACGTCGCCGGGGCCAGGGCCGACCTCGAGGCGGCGCGGGACCTCGACACCCTCCGCTTCCGGGCCGATTCCGGGATCAACGAGGCCATCCGCCGGGTCGCCGCGAAGTTCCAGAAGGAACAGAAAGTAGGATCCAAAAGAGTCTTCCTCGTCGATGCGGCTCGGGAACTGTCCGGCACCGATCCGGGTCGTCCGCCCGGAGCGGACCTCTTCTACGAGCACGTCCATCTCCGTCCCGAAGGCAACCACCGGCTGGCAAGGCTGATCACGGACGCCCTGTCGACGGCGGACCGCGGGCCGTCGTCCGCCGAGGCCGGCCTGGCGCGGTTGGGATGGACGCCGCAGGCCGAGTCGCGGATCTGGACCCAGATCCGTTCGTTGGTCCGGCGACCACCCTTCTCCTTCCAGAGCAACTCGGAGAGCCGAAACCGCTACCTCGACGACCGTCTGGCGGAGTCCACGGCCCAGGGTCGGAAGCTCGGGCTCAACGCGGCCATCGGGCAGGTCTCCGCGATGCTGGAGAAGCACACCAACGACTGGGAACTGCGGGAGCAACACGCGCGGCTGCTGCACACCGGACGTCGCTGGACCAACGCCGCGGCCGAGTGGGAGCGCATCGTGGCACAGGTCCCGAACCACCTGATGGCCTGGTACCAGCTCGGTGAGGCGAAGGCCAAGGGGGGCGACTTCGCCGGTGCGATCCCCGCCTATCGTCGGGCCTTGGCGATCCGGCCCGACTTCACCGACGCCGGGATCGGTCTGGGCATCGCGCTGGGGCAATCAGGTCGCCTGGCCGAAGCCCTGGCCGCCATGGACCAGACCCTGTCCTTCGATCCCTCCAACGCGGACGCCCGGGTGAACCGGGCCATCACCCTGAACGCGTTGGGGCGCGCCGACGAGGCGGCCGACGACCTGCGCCGGGCGGCCGCGGAGAACCGGGAGTCGAGCCTGCCGCTGGTGCGCCTCGCGGAGATGCAGTCGGGACGCAAGGAATTCGCGAAGGCCGCCGAGACCCTGGCCGAGGCCGTGAAGCGGGAACCGCGCAACGCCGCCCTGTACCACCGGCTGGCCACGGAGATGGGACGCGGCGGGCTGCTGCTGGAATCCGAGGCCGCGTTCCGCAAGGCGTTGGAACTGGATCCGTCGTTCCTCTCCGCCCGTGTCGACCTGGGAGTGGCCCTGGCCCAGCAGCGGCGCTTCGCCGACGCCATCGTCGAGTTCGAGGCCGCACTGCGGCAGCAGCCCAACCATCCCACCGCGGGGACCTTCCTCGACCGCGCCCGTCAGATGCTGCAAACCCAGGGAGCCAAACCATGATCCGTCTGCTCCAGGAATTCCTCCGCTTCCTCCGCCAGGAGAAGAAGTGGTGGCTCGTGCCGCTGGTGGTGATCCTCCTGCTGCTGGGGCTCGCGATCCTCTTCTCCTCCAGCTCCGCCGTGGCCCCGTTCCTCTACCCCTTCCTCTGAGGAACCGACATGCGCCGCATCCTGGGCATCTCGGCCTTCTATCACGACTCCGCCGCGGCCCTCCTTGTGGACGGCAGGATCGTGGCCGCCTCCCAGGAGGAACGCTTCTCCCGACGGAAGAACGACGCGCGTTTCCCGAAACGCGCCATCGCCGCCTGCCTCGCCGAGGCCGGGATCGGCGTGGGGGACATCGACGCGGTCGTCTTCCATGAGAAGCCGATCCTGAAGTTCAGCCGGACGCTCGAGACCTTCCTCGCCCTCGCGCCGCACGGGATGAAGGCGTTCGCCCGCACTCTGCCCTCCTGGCTCGGCGAGAAGCTGGACGTCCGCAAGGCCGTCGCCTCAGGGCTTCCCGGCCTGAGGCCGGACGTGGCGCATCTCTTCACCGGCCATCACGAGGCGCACGCCGCGAGCGCGTTCCTGCCCTCGCCGTTCGAACGGGCCGCGATCCTCACCGTGGACGGCGTGGGCGAATGGGCCACCACGGTCATCGCACGCGGCGACGGCGCCCGGATCGAGCCGCTCGAGGAACTGCGTTTCCCGCATTCGCTCGGGCTCCTCTATTCGGCCTTCACCGCCTACTGCGGCTTCCGGGTCAACTCCGGAGAGTACAAGCTCATGGGCCTCGCCCCGTACGGCGAACCGGTCTTCGCCGACCGGATCCGGGAGCATGTCATCGAACTCCGACCGGACGGATCGTTCCGGCTGGACCTTTCGTGCTTCGACTTCCTCGCCGACGACTACCTCACCAACGACCGCTTCCACCGCCTCTTCGGCGGGCCGCCGCGGACCCCGGAGGCTTCGCTCGACCAGCGTCACATGGACCTCGCGCGGTCGATCCAGTCGGTGACCGAGGAGGCCCTGTTCGGCCTCGTCCGGCGCGCCCATGAACGGACCGGCGAACGGAACCTGTGCCTTGCGGGCGGCGTCGCCCTGAACTGCGTGGCGAACGGGCGGCTCCTCCGCGAAGGCCCCTTCGAACGGCTCTGGATCCAACCGGCCGCCGGCGACGCCGGAGGCGCGCTCGGGGCCGCGCTGGCCGCCTGGCACGCCACAACAGAACGCGGCGGCGCCGGAGCCCCGCGTTCTGCGATCCAGCCCGACGCGATGTCGTCCGCGCTGCTCGGACCCGCATGGTCCGACGAAGAAGCCGCCGCCGCGCTGCAGGTCCACCAGGCGCGGTTCGAGCGACTCGACGACGCGACCCTGCTTGAGCGGACGGCGACCGCATTGGACTCCGGCAAGGTGGTGGGCTGGGTCCAGGGCCGGATGGAGTTCGGTCCGCGGGCGCTCGGCAACCGGTCGATCCTCGGCGACCCGCGTTCGCCGGCGATGCAGTCGGTCATGAACCTCAAGGTGAAGTTCCGCGAGTCGTTCCGCCCCTTCGCCCCGGTCGTCCTCGCCGAACGCGCCCACGAATACTTCGACCTCGACGCCGCGTCGCCCTACATGCTGCTCGTCGCCCAGGTCGCCGAAAGCCAGCAACGGCCGGTCAACCCGACCGCAACGGGGCTCGCGCGCCTGAAGCAGCTCCGCTCGACCCTGCCGGCCGTGACGCACGTGGACGGCTCCGCCCGGATCCAGACCGTCACCGCCGATTCGAACCCCCGGCTGCACGCGCTTCTCAGCGCCTTCGAGTCCCGGACCGGATGTCCGGTGTTGATCAACACCTCCTTCAACGTGAGGGGCGAGCCGGTCGTCGCCTCGCCGGACGACGCCTACCGCTGCTTCATCAACTCGGGCATCGACATCCTGGTGGTCGGGAACCTCTGGATGGAGCGTTCCGAACAGCCTCACACGTCGCTTCCGGGAACCTTCGAGGCCTTGCCCGACTGAACGCCATGTCGACCTCGCCCAAACCGACGACCGGAGAACGCCTGCGCATCGGCGCCTCGCTGATCCCGCCGTTCGCCCTGCTCTGGCTGGCCTGCCGGAAGGGCTGGATCCCGCTGGATCCCCGGGGAGCCCTGGTCGCGATGCCTGTCGTCCTCGTCTTCGGATTCCTCCTGCCGGCCCCGTTCACACCTTGGCATCGCTGGGTCGAGAAGGCGCAGTCCTGGATCGGACGACGGCTCGTCTTCGCCCTGCTTTCGCTCGTCTGGATCGTGGTGGTGCTGCCAACAGGCCTGGTGCTGCGGGCGCTTGGAAAGCGATTCCTCGATCCCGGCCGTCGCGACAGCTATTGGGAACCCGCGCGGCCGCCCAGTTCTCTCCGGGACGGCTTCTGAAACCGGTCCCTGGCAGGAGGGAGCGGGCAATCAGGAATCACGGATCCGGCATCTCGAATTCCCTGTCGTTCTCGGCTCAGGGCTTGGGAGCAGCATTCCGTCGGATCAGCCAGGCCACGGCTTCGTCGGTGGCCCTCGAAGCCGACCGGTCGTCGTTGTCGCCGACGTTGGTGACGGCCGCGACCGCGAGATCCATGGCCGGCGCGACCCAGAGCACCGCGAACCACTGCGTGTTGGACCCGGTGTGGGTGAGCACCGTCCCGCCGCCCCAATCGCGTCGGACCACGCGCCATCCGAAGGCGTCGGTTTCCCCTTCGGGCGCCTCGTGCAGCGCCTTGAAGACGGAAGGCCCGAGAAAGCGTCCCCCGCCGGGCGTGCCCTCGGCCAACTGGCGTCCGGCGTCGGCATGGAAGGCCCCGTAGCGGAGGAGATCCCCCAAAGTGAGATGCACCGTGCCCGCCGGACCAAGGCCGGACGGATTGTCGGCGTCGGTTCCCGGGGGAACCGGTTCGGGAACGCCCGCCTTCCAACGATGGCCCCACGGCTGGTCGATGTACCGGGGTCGCGCCGGCACGCCGAATCCGGCCGAATCCATCCCGAGCGGCAGGAAGACCCGCTTCCGGATCCAGGTCTCCCAGTCCTCGCCGGAGACCTGCTCCAGCATCCGGCCGGCAAGGACGTAGCCGGTGTTGGAATAGAGATGCCGCGAGCCGGGCTCGACCGCGGGTGGACGGGTCACCACCGACTCCATCCAGTCCACACGTTGGCGCAGCGGGGTCCCTGGATGGTCCCAGATCTTCGACCAGAGCCCTTCCCGCTGGAGCCACTCGTGGTCGGGCGCCCCGCCCCGGTGACGCAGCAGCTGTGACAGCGTCACCTTCCTCCAGTCGGGATGCATCCGTGAGGCCGCCTCGGGAAACACCTCACCCAGCGAACTGTCCCAGCGGAGCTTCCCTTCGGCCACCAGCACCGCCAGGGCGGTCGCGGTCATGGACTTGGTCAGCGAACCCACATGCCACAGGTCCGACGTCGTCGCCGCCACGTCGATCCCCCGCTTCCGGAAACCGGTGGCCGCGATGGCAAGGACGGCGTTGGAGCGGATGATTCCCGCGGCCAAGGCGGGCACGCCGCGGGCGATTCGGATGCGCCCGAGTTCGACGGCCAGTTCTTCCGAGGTCGAGGCGGCGGCGGCCCGAGGCGGCGGCGTCAGGAGGACCACGAGCGCGAATCCGGTCAGGAACGTACGGAAGGGAAGGAGCGCCTTGTTCCAAGCCATTCCCGAAACCCTGCGGAGGTGCCGGCCCGGATGCACCCGCAAATCCGTCGGCCCGATCGCGCCTTGGCGTTTCTGGGCG
>CAIYXO010000510.1 GCA_903930165.1 uncultured Verrucomicrobiota bacterium
ACGATCCGGTCCGGCTTCATCAGGTCGTCGATGGCGAAGCCTTCCCGCAGGAATTCCGGGTTGCTCACCACGTCGAACTCCACCTCGCTCCGACGGTAGCGCTTCACCGTCTCCGCGACCTTCTCCGCCGTCTTCACCGGCACCGTGCTCTTGTCCACGATGATCCGGTAGCCTTCGAGGCACCCGGCGATCTCGCGGGCCACGCTCTCGATGTAGCTGAGGTCCACCGAGCCGTCGGGATTCGGCGGCGTGGGGACGGCGATGAAAACCACCTCGGAGCGCGCGACCCCGTCGGCGGTGGACTGCGTGAAGGACAGCCGGCCTGCGGCGACGTTCCGGAGGACCAGGTCCTCAAGACCCGGCTCGTAGATGGGAATCCCGCCGCCCTGGAGCTTCCGGACCTTCTCCGCATCGGCATCGACGCAGACCACCTCGTGGCCGACCTCGGCGAAGCAGGCGCCGGTGACGAGTCCGACGTAGCCGGTCCCGATGATCGAGAGTTTCATGCGAGTCGGACCGGGACCTTGCCGCACCGTTCAACCGGCCGTTCAGCGCGCCGCGTTGGTCGGCGCGGAGATGTTGACCGAGTTGGTCAGCACCTGGGGAGCGGGGGCGAGCTCGGGGTGGGCCTGGAGGAGGTTCGCCCGGCGGAGGGCCGCATCCTGGGCGGCGGCGTTGAAACCTCCGCGACCCAGCTCGTCGTAGAGGGCGAGGGCTTCCTTGAACTGGCCGACCGCCTCGTGGACGCGGGCCTTCGAGAGGCGGGCATCGGTGAGCAACGCGTCGTCCTGGAACCGGCTGATGAAGGCGGCGTAGGCCGATATGGCTTCGGCGGTCTTGTTCTGGGCGTCGAGGGCCGCGGCGATGCCGAGGACGGCGGTCGAAGCCAAGGCGCTGTCGGGATAGGAGGCGTCGAAAGCCTCGAACGCCTTCTGGGCATCGGCGTGGCGGCCTTCCTCGAACAGTTGGGCGGCGGCGAGCAGTTGGGCGCGTTCGGCCGCCTTGGTGCCGGAATGGTCGGCGGCGACCTTGGCCAAGGCGTCGGCGGAGACGGATTTCGCGCCCGGGGCGAGGACGGCAAACATGGCCGCGTTCGCCGAACGTTCGGCGGAATCCTTGATGTTGCGGTTCACGATCCCGACCACGACCGCGGCGGAAACGAGGCCGAATCCGATCGCGATCAGGCGTTTGTTCTCCTCGAACCACGTCAGGAACGCGATGGACAAGTCGGCCTCGGGCTGCTGCTCCTCTGGCTTGGGCTGGATCTGCAAACTCATAAAGCGAGGGGCGATCATTGTTGCCGGACCCTGAAAGACAAGACCGAACCCGCGCTTCCATCCCGCGTTGACCTGCCCCCCTGCGGTTCCTACCGTCCGCCCCGCCTTATGCACGTTCTTGTCTGCGACCCCATCTCCCCGCGGGGCATCGCCTATTTCCAGGCCCGTCCGGAATTCCGTGTCACGGTCCTCTCCAAGCGCCTTTCCGAAGCCGAACTCCTGCCGCTGCTCGCCGACGTCGAGGCCATGGTGGTCCGGTCCGAGACCAAGGTGACCCGCAAGGTCATGGAGGCCGCGCCGAAGCTGCGCGTCGTGGGACGCGCCGGCGTCGGCGTCGACAATGTCGACGTCGAGGCGGCCACCCAACGGGGAGTCGTGGTGATGAACACCCCCGCCGGAAACACGATCACCACCGCGGAACTCACCTTCTTCATGCTGGGCGCCCTCGCCCGCAAGATCCCCGGGGCCCATGCCACCATGGCTGCCGGCAAATGGGATCGGAAGGCCTTCCAGGGCACCGAGGTCCACGGCAAGACTTTGGGAGTGCTCGGGATGGGCCGCATCGGTTCCGAGGTCGCCAAGCGCGCCCTGGCCTTCGGCATGCGTGTGGTCGCCTATGACCCGTTCCTCACCGAGGCCCGCGCGAAGCACCTCGGAGTCGAACTCGCGACCGACTCGGACGTGCTCTACCGGGAGGCCGACTTCATCACCGTCCACATGCCGGTCACCGCGGAGACCCGCGGCATGATCAACGCCGAGTCGATCGCCCGGATGAAGCCCGGGGTCCGCATCGTGAACTGCGCCCGCGGCGAGATCGTCAACGAGGCCGATCTCGCGGCAGCCCTGGAGTCCGGCCGTGTCGCCGGCGCCGCGCTGGACGTCTTCGCGGCCGAACCGCTCGCCGCGGACCACAAGTTCCGCACCCTCCCGAACGTGGTCCTCACCCCCCACCTCGGCGCGAGCACCGAGGAGGCGCAGGAGAAATGCGGACTCGAGGTGGCCGAGATCATCACCGGCTTCCTGCTCACCGGCGAGGTGCGCAACGCCGTCAATCTCCCGGGCGTCGACGCCAAGGCCTTCGAGATCCTCCAGCCCTACGTGGCGCTCGGCGAGAAGATCGGCCGCCTGCTGTGCCAGATGGGGCCCTCCGGCGTGGATCGCATCTACGTCACCTTCGGCGGCAAGGCCAAGGACCTGCCGGCGACCGATCCCGTCACCCGCGCGGTGCTCAAGGGGTTCCTCTCCTCCGCCGGTCCCCAGGACGTCAACACCATCAACGTGCGGTCCATCGCCTCCAACCTCGGCATCAGCGTCGAGGAGAAGCGTTCGGACGAGCCCGTGACCTTCAACGAGTGGCTGCATGTCCAGCTCTTCGCGGGCGAGACCAAGGTCGGCAGCGCCGGCGGCACCTTCTTCGGATCGCCGAACAACCCGCGGATCGTCCGACTGTTCAGCACTCCGGTCGAAATCCCCACCAGCGGCATACTTCTCCTCCTGAACCATCAGGACCGTCCGGGCATGATCGGAAAGCTCGGAAGCATCCTGGCGGACCACAACGTCAACATCGCCAGCATGAGCCTCGGACGCGAGGCGGCCGGCGGGCAGGCCCTGACGGTGCTCCTCCTCGACAGCCAGCCCCCCAAGGCCTGCCTCGACCAGCTCGCCGCGGACCGCGCCATCTACAACGTCCGCGTCGTGACGCTCTGAGCCGGTAGCCCGCCCGGCGGGCTATCCGGTCTCGTTCCTACTCTTAATCTTACTCTTAGTCCTAATCTCACCCTCACTCTCAATCGCATCCCAATCTCCCATCGATCACTGTGGAATGGGGATCGGGATTTGGAGGGGGATTAAGACTAAGGTTAAGTTTAAGAGTAAGAGTGGGAGAAGGAGTTGGAGTCAGGAATGGAAGCCCCCGGTTCCGGGGCCTGTCAGGAAACGAAGCCCGGCCGATAGTTCGTGCGGACGAACCGGTTGGCCTCGGCGACGTTGGTCACCCGTAGGCGTTTCGAATCCCATTCGAGGCGTTTTCCGGTCCGGACCGCCAGGTTGCCGAGCAGCAGCGTCTCGGTGATCGGGCCG
>CAIYXO010000511.1 GCA_903930165.1 uncultured Verrucomicrobiota bacterium
AGGAAGGTGTCCAGTCCGCGCAGTTCGGCCGCGGAAAGCGCCTTGTCGTCGCCCTTGAGGAAGTCGTCGAAACGATCCTGGGTGCGCAGCGTGCGCTCAAACGCGGCAACGGCCTTCGCGAAGTTGTCGTAGGAGATGGGGTTCTCCTCGCCGGGGAAGGACGCCTTGAACGCCTTCTGGTACTTGGAAACCGCGGAGAGCCGCTTCAGGACCTCCCCTTCGTTCGGCATCGCCATCTCGCCCGGATTGAGCACGGGGCCCTTGGCCTGATCCTCCAGGGTTGCCGCACGACCGTCCCAGAACTGGGCGATGTGGAACCCGGCGTTGAGCACGGTCGGCGAGTTCCGGCCGCCACGCTTTCCGAAGGCTCCGGGCGAGGTCGGCTCGTTGTCGACGCCGCCACGGTTCTGGTCCACCGCATGGCATGAGTTGCAGGACTGGGTCTCGTTGGCCGAGATGCGCTTGTCGAAGAACAGCTCGCGCCCGAGGGCGATGCGGTCGGGGGTGTCCTTCTCCGCGCCGGGCATCGTCTGGGGAAGCGGCGTGATGGTCTCGAGGGTGCGGGTGCGCAGTTCCGCGGGTGTCGCGGCGACGGCGGAGACCGACAGTGTGAACGTCGCGGCGACGATGGCCGCGAGGGACGGGGTGACGTGACGATTCATGAAACCGGATTCTGGAGGCAAACGGCGCGACCGCAAACCCGGAAGCCGGCTATTTCGACGCCACCGAAGGCGTCGAAAATGTCTGCCGCAAGCCATCGGCGATCCGCTTCTGGGCCGGGCTGGGCTCCCCGCGGATCACCAGGTAGAGCGGTGTGGTCACGGGGGGCTCGACCGCCACCGGATGGACCGAGGCGTCACCGACCTGTTCCGCCAGGAATGCGATCCCATTTGGCGCCGCGGAAAGAAGCGTGAGCACATCCTTCGACGTTCCACGTGTGGTCACCCTCGCCGCCATGCTCTCCTTGGCCAGAAGCGTGTCGTTGACCGCCATCCGGGAACCGTTCAGCGGGGAAAGTGCAAAGGCCTTGATGGGCTGGTCCGCTCCCCCGAGATCCTTCCAGTTGGAGACCTTCCCGGAATAGATCCGCGCGACATCGTCACGGGAGAGGGTCTTCACGGGATTCGAGGCGTGCACGTAGAAGGCCACTGGGACCTGGCCCACCGGAAGCTGGACCACCTCGAGAGCGCCCTTGATGGACCCCGGCTTGGCGAGGGAGAGGCCCCGGGCAACGGCTTCGGTCGCGGAGTCGATCAACGCCGCATCGGCCCGTCCCTGAAGCAGGTCGAACAACCCCTCGCCGGCGGTCTCGGGCTTGAGCGCCAGCCGCACCCCGGCCTCGGCCTCGATCGACTCCTTGCGCGGCGTCATCCGCTCCAGGAGTCCAGGTGCACCGGAAAGCCTCAGGTCGTCGGCCAGGGCCGTCGTCGTGGCGGCAAGGGAAGCGGCGAACAGCATCACGCAGCGGACATGCATGCCGGTTTAATCGGCAGGGTCCCGATTCGCTTGAATCGTGCCACAGGACCGCCTTCCCGGCGCGTCGTGCAAACCCGAACTGGCTCCGGTCAGTGTGCCGGTTTGCCGGAGACCTCGGCGGCATGCGCGCTGAAGGACTTCCCCCGTCCGGTGGGCGCGATCACCGAATCGATCACGCCACGCTCGAACTCGTCCCACATCGGCGACATCCCACGGAGCTTCTTCACGATCGTCGCGAAGGTCTCCACCACGTAGTCGACGTCCTCGACGGTGTTCGCCTCGCCGAGCGTCATGATGATGTTGCCCTGCGCCAGGGCGTGGTCGAGCCCGATGGCCCCGAGCACATGGGAGATCTTGAGGCTCTTGCTCACGCAGCTCGAACCGCTGGCCACGGCGATGCCGTTGAGATCGCAGAGGAGAAGCTGGCCTTCACCTTCGATGAACTCCGTGGAGAGGTTCAGGTTGGTGGTGATGCGGTCGGGTCCGGGCAGCGGTCCGTTGAGCTGGATGTACGGTATCCGCGAGCTGAGCCCGTCCCAAAGCCGCTTCTGGAGAACTCCCGTGTGCGCGATCCGGGCCTGGAGTCGATCGGCCGCGATCGCGGCCGCCACACCGCCGCCGACGATGGCCGGAACGTTCTCCGTGCCGGCCCGACGCCCCCCCTCCTGCACCCCTCCGTGGAGAATGCTGACGATGCGCGCCTTGCGGTTGCGGTACAGCACACCGGCGCCCTTGGGTCCGTAGAAACGGTGCGCGGAGAAGCTGACCAGGGCGGCTCCCCAGTCCTTCACGTCGATCGGCAGCCAACCGGCGCTGGCCTCGCAATCCACGTAGAGCGGAACCCCCTTCGCGGCACACAGCCGTCCCACCTCCCGCATCGGCTGGATCGCCCCGATGTCGTGGTTCACATGGTGCACCGCGACCAGGACCGTCTGCGGAGTGATCGCCGCCTCCAGTTCGTCCAGCTTGATCAGGCCGGCCGGGGTAACCCCGACCCGGGTGCAGGTCCATCCCTGCTTCTCGAGGAACTCGACCGAGTTCATCACGCTGGGATGCTCGGTGGCGGAGACGACGAGATGACGCCCCTTGCGTTCGTTGGCGTAGGCGACGCCCTTGATCGCGAGGTTCGACGACTCGGTGCCGTCGGAGGTGAAGAAGATGTCGTCCGGATTGTCCGCCTGGATCAGTCCCGCCATCTGCTTCCTCGAGGTCGCCAGGGCGTCGCGGACGCGGAGCCCATGCTGGTGCAGGGAAGAGGCGTTGCCGAAGTACTCGGTGAAGTACGGCCGCATGGCCTCGAACACCTCGGGCAGGACCGGCGTGGCGGACTGGTGATCCAGGAAGACGTGTCGCATGACTCGGGAAATCGGTTCGGACGGACCCACGGATGGCATTTGGAAAGAAAACCCGCGGGAGGCCATGGGTCAGGCCGGCCGCGGGTCGGGTTGGGCGGGAATCAGGCGGAGACCGGCTGAGCCGCAACCGCCTTGGCCGCCTCGGGGTGGCGCTTCACGTAGTCCTCCAAGGCCGCCTTCAAGGCCTCCTCGGCCAGGACAGAACAGTGGATCTTCACCGGGGGCAGACCGCCGAGGGCGTCCACGACCTCCTCATTGGAGAAGCTCAGCGCCTCCTCGATCGTCCGGCCCTTGATCAGCTCGGTGGCCATGCTGGAGCTGGCGATCGCGGAGCCGCAGCCGAAGGTCTTGAATCGGGCATCCTCGATCCGGCCGTCCTTGATCCGGAGGCTGATCTTCATGATGTCGCCGCAGGCCGCCGCTCCGACCTCGCCCACACCGTCCGCATCCTTCAGATCGCCCATGTTCCGGGGATTCATGAAGTGGTCCATGACGGTCGGGTTGTACAACGTGTAGGTGTCGCTCATAAGGGTTGCTCTATCGGGTGAAATTCGTTCAGACCGGCGCCGGCGGGTTCGTGGCCAAAACCTCCAAGGGGATCCGGGCCCTGTCGCGGGCCTGCTGGACCAGTCCGTTCGGCAGATGACGACGCGAGAGGTCCGCGAGTGTGGTGGCCGAAAAGACCTCCTTGATCCGGTCCTGCGCCTCCGCCAGCAATCCACACAGGGCGCAACCGCCGATATGCTCGCAGTCGGCGTCGGTCTCCAGGCAGCGCTGCAGGGCGATGGGCCCTTCGATCGCCTCGATGATTTCCAGCGAGGTGATCTCGGATGCCGGGCGGGCCAGACTGAATCCGCCGCCGGATCCCCGGGCGGACCGGACGATGCCGGCCTTGGTCAGGCTCTGGAAGATCTTGCCCAGAAAGCTCTTGGGAATCGCCTCCTCATCGCAGAGGACGTCGATCATCACCACCTCGCCCACAGGACGACGCGCCAAGGCGATGAGCCCCAGAACTCCGTATTCTCCTGCTTTGGTGATCTGCATGTTTTGAATCGGACTGTTTTCGTCCGAAAGCGGAGCCAACCTATTCTTGGACCCGTGGAAGTCAAAGCGATTTATCGGACTGAAATTGTCCGGTTCCAATTTGGCGATGGAGACGCGAGCCTTTGCGGCACGTGGCCCTGCTTTGGAGCGTCTTTTGTGAACTGGTGCTGGTTCCCTTCCGGCATGCCGACATGGTCTGGGGGATCGTCCCGCTGTACTTCTCCTGGATCACGGCGGAGCTGACCTCGACGAAGGCGAGTCCCCGCACCGCGCTGCAAACCGGCTTCACGCTGATGTGGGCGGGTTCCAACTGGACGTGGCAGTCCTTGAGGGATCGTCCGGCAAGCATACCCCAGATCTCGCTGGACGCCCTGTTGATGGTGAAGGTGGCGGTGACGGTGCTGGTGTTGACGCTCGGATTGATCGCCTTCGTGTCCGGGATCCGCCGGCGACTTCCCAAGGCGTTCCGATTTCTCGGTCATGCCCGTTTCGCCGGCTACTTCCTCATCGCGATCTTCCCGATGCAGTGCGCGTTCCTGCCTTGGACCTGGGCCCGGTTGGTAGCGGTGGTGGTCTTCAGCATCCCGGTCTGGGTCACGGTCCAGGCCCTGACCTATCCGCTCCGCCGCTGAAAGGCGATCAACCGGGATTTCCGCTGCGCGCGATCCGGATCCACCGGAAAACTCCCACTTGCCCGTTCTGCCAGTCGGCCACACGCTGACCCCGGAATGGAATCACAACTGGTCCAGTACCTGCCCGTGTTGATGTTGTTGCTGCTCGCCGTGGGCTTTGCCGGCGGAACCCTCGCCTTTTCGGTCGTGGCCGGAAAGTTGGGACGCCGCACCAAGACCAAGGACATCCCGTACGAGTGCGGCATGCTTCCCCAGGGCGAAGGCAATTCCCGGCTCAGCGTGAAGTTCTACCTGGTGGCCCTGCTCTTCGTGCTCTTCGACATCGAGGTGGTCTTCATGTACCCGTGGGCGGTCACCTACAAGCGCTTGGTCGAAACCGATTGGAAGGTCGCCCTCGGCGGAATGCTGGCATTCATGACCATCCTGCTCGCCGGCTACATCTACGCCGTCAAGAAGCGGGCCTTCGACTGGAAGTCCTGATCCGCGTCACGCCGGAGTCCATCAAAACGAATCCAGGGGCCATTCGGCCCCTTTTTTCATGTCCGGTGAAGTTCCACGCGGAGGGCCACCCATGGGAATCGCTTCCCCCCCTGCGTCTGTTCCGCAAGGGATCGCACGCACCGTGACAGCCGCCGCGGCACGCCCGGATGGGCACGTGGAACAGCAACCGGACAGTCACGGCCACGCACGGCCAGGCATGAGAGAAATTTCCCATCCTTGAGAAACCCACGAGTGGCATTCATGCAGCTAGGTGATCCCCGTTGGTCGAGATCATCCGAAATAATCAACTGCAAAATAGCATGAAGACCCTTCGATCCATCGCCTCCACCCTCGCCATCGCCACCGTCGCCATCACGGCCACCAGCGCGAACCTGTCGGCCCAGGCCATCCGGCCGGTGGCGCCCCCTGTCACCATCTCCTCGGGACAGGCGTCGGGCATGGGCTACGGCAACTCCGTGACCGCCGCCGATGCGATGGCCACCACCGCCTTGAACGCGCAGAAGGCCGCGATCAACCGCCGCTACGGCAACACGGTCCGGTGGCATCCTGTGGTGACCACGCGGGTGCTCCGCTACGACTGGCTGGGCCGCGCCTACTACTACACGACCAAGACCCAGTCCTACTCCGTCGGATTCTGAGGAAACCGAGACCGGTTCAATCCACCCCCGCCCGCGCATGCCCTTGGCATGAGTTGGCGGGTCTTTCGCGTGGATCCTTGCCGAAACGACCTCCGGCATCGCCTCCGAGGCGGAAACCACGGCGGGAAAAAGCCGCTTCACCACGGTGGGAACAGGGACCAATGACCGGATTTTGGGGGCTGACAAACAGGAAGCCGAGGCACCCAATCTCTCCAAAATGAGATTCCCGACCTCGAGTTCCACTCCATCGCGCCGGCGTGGATTCACCCTCATCGAACTGCTGGTGGTCATCGCCATCATCGCGATCCTGGCCGGAATGCTTCTTCCCGCGCTGGGCAAGGCGAAGCTCAAGGCCACCGGCGCCGCATGTTCGGGAAACCAGAAGCAGCTGACCCTGGCGTGGATGCTGTACTCGCTTGATTCCAACGACGCCTTGGCGCCCACGGACGACTGGCGCAATCCCAACGGCGTCATCGTGCCATTGACGGGCGGCGGCTACTGGGCGGGGCCGACTCCCGATCTCAGCACCGGCATCTCGATCGCCACCGCGATGGAGCGGGTCGCACGGGGCATGAGCAACGGTCCGCTGTGGAGGTATTGCACGGCGATGGGCGCCTACCATTGCCCGGGCGACCTGCGCTCGCGGTTGAAGCCGGGCGCCGGTTGGGCGTGGGACGGGTACTCCAAGGCCAATGGACTGAACGGACTCAGGGGATGGGAGCCAACCCAGACCCCGTTCTCCAAGGCGACCCAGGTCGACAACCCCGCCAACACATTCGTCTTCATCGAGGAGTCGGATCCGCGGAACTCCAACCTCGGCACCTGGGTGCTTGGGGTTTCAAGTCCCGGTTGGATCGACGGCTTCGCGGTGTTCCACGGCGACTTCACGACCTTCGGCTACCAGGATGGACACGTCGACGGACACCGTTGGCGCGAGGCCACCACCATCAAGGCGGGAAGGGACTTCGCCGCCGGCAGGGCGGTCTTCAACTGGTCGGGTGGAGGATCCCGCAACCAGGACTTCCGCTGGGTCTGGGACAAGTACCGATTCGTGCAGTGGAAGGAACTGCCCTGATCGGATCGGGCAGCGGCCGCTTCCTCCCGGAGTCCGCGGCCCGAACCGACACGACCCCCGCATTCCCCGTCCTCATGATCCGGGTCCGAAACCCGGAGTGATCCGACGGCCATTTCCCAAAAACGTTTTGCGCCCCACCCCCACGGTTGGTTCACTTTCGCGGTTCGGACCCAAACCGGCCCGACTCCATTGGTTCAATGAGCATGTATCCGTCCGTTCCGAATTCACTGTACCGTCCCGAGTTCGAGCATGACGCCTGCGGCGTCGGCTTCGTCGCGAACACACACGGGAAACCGGAGCACCGCATCGTGCAGTTCGCCATCGAGGCGTTGAACTCGTTGGCGCATCGCGGCGCGCTCGACGCCGACGCCAAGACCGGCGACGGCGCCGGCATCCTCACGCAGCTCCCACGTGCCTTCTTCAAGCGTGAGGCCGAGAAGCTGGGCGTGAAGGCGGTGGAGGAGTCGGAACTCGCGGTCGGGTTCGTGTTCCTTCCGCGCGGACAGAAGTATCTCATCGCGAAGTGCCAGAAGTTCGTCGAGGACGGCTGCGCCCGATACGGCGTCCATTTCCTGGGCTGGCGCATGGTGCCGGTGAACACCCGCTGCCTGGGTGACAAGGCCCGCGAGACCATGCCGGAGATCCAACAGGCGATCCTCGCCAAGGATCCGGATTGGAGCCCGGAGGAGTTCGAACGGAAGCTGTTCCTCGCCCGCAACCACGCGGAACGCGAGGCCATGTCCGAGAAGATCGACGGGTTCTACATCCCTTCGATGAGTTCCCGGACCATCGTCTACAAGGGCCTCTTCAACGCGCCGCAGCTCCCGAAGTTCTACAAGGACCTGGTCGACCCCCTCTTCACCTCGGCGCTCGCCGTGTACCACCAGCGCTACTCGACGAACACCTTCCCCAACTGGCAGCTGGCGCACCCGTTCCGCATGCTCGCCCACAACGGCGAGATCAACACGCTGCTCGGCAACAAGAACTGGACCCGCGCCCGCGAGCGCGAGCTCACCAGCGACGTCTGGGGCGCCGACATCGAGACGCTCAAGCCGATCATCCAGCCCGGCGGCTCCGACTCCTCCGCGCTCGACAACGCCATGGAGGCGCTTCAGCTCTCCGGCCGCGACGTCCTCCATTCGATCATGATGCTCGCCCCGGAACCCTGGGAGAACATGACCGACATGGATCCCAAGCTCCGCGGATTCTACCGGTTCCACGCCTGCCTCAACGAGCCGTGGGACGGTCCCGCCGCCGTCGTGTTCTCCGACGGCCGCTTCGTCGGCGCCACCCTCGACCGCAACGGCCTGCGCCCGGCCCGCTACAAGGTCTATGACGACGGCCTCGTCGTGATGGGATCCGAGGTCGGCGTGGTGTCCCTCGACGAGAAGAAGGTCGTCCGCAAGGGCCGCCTCGGCCCGGGGAAGCTCATCGCCATCGACACGCTGAAGGGCGTGCTCATGGACAACGACGAGGTGAAGGCGATGATCGCCGCCCGCCAGCCCTACGACCAGTGGTGCGCCGACAACCTGGTCAGCCTCGCCTCGTCTCCCAAGCCCGCGACGGCCGCCAGGCCGGTCAACCTCCTCGAGCTCACCCTACAGCAGATCGCCTTCGGCTGGGACCAGGAGCAGATCGACGACCTCATCAAGCCGATGGCCACCCAGGCCGCCGAGCCGGTGGGCTCCATGGGCGACGACACCCCGTTCGCCGTCCTTTCCAAGCGTCCACGACTGCTGGCCGACTACTTCAAGCAGCTGTTCGCCCAGGTGACGAACCCTCCCATCGACTCGATCCGGGAGAAGATCGTCATGTCGCTGGCGACCACGCTCGGGCCGCGTCGCAGCTGGTTCGACGAGGACCCGGAGCAGGCCCGCCACATCCTCGTCGAATCCCCGGTCCTCTTCGACTCCGACATCGAGTCGCTGCGCGGCCTGTCCACCTTCCCAAGCGAGACCATTTCCTGCACCTTCGAGTCCACCCGCGGACC
Organism: uncultured Verrucomicrobiota bacterium; assembly: GCA_903930165.1. Lineage (GTDB taxonomy): Bacteria > Verrucomicrobiota > Verrucomicrobiia > Limisphaerales > UBA9464 > SXXZ01. Next base: position 8,712 of record CAIYXO010000511.1, read on the forward strand.
CGAGGCCCTCGACGCCGCCCTCACCTCCGTCTGTGAAGCGGCTTCCAAGGCGGTCGAGTCCGGGAAGAGCGTGCTCATCCTCACCGACCGGGGCTGCGACGCCACCCACGCGGCGATCCCGATGGTCCTCGCCGTCGGAGCGGTCCACCACTACCTCATCAACGCGGGCAAGCGCCTCAAGTGCTCCATCGTCTGCGAAAGCGGCGAGGCGCGGGACGTCCACCATTTCGCCACGGTCGTCGGATACGGCGCGAGCGCGGTGAACCCCTACGTCGCCGTCGACACCATCCGCGAGGCCGTCGAGGCCGGGAAGTACGGTGAGATCACCGTCGACAAGGCGCTGGGCAACTTCCGCAAGGCCATCGAGAACGGGCTGCTCAAGGTCATGGCCAAAATGGGCATCTCGACCATCGCCAGCTACCGCGGCGCCCAGATCTTCGAGGCCGTCGGCCTTGGACAGGAGGTCGTCGACCGCTGCTTCTTCGGCACCACCAGCCAGATCGGCGGCATCTCCCTGCGCCACATCGCCGAGGACGCCCTGCGACGCCACCAGGCCGCGTTTGCTCCCGGCGCCGACACCCCCACGCTCGACGTCGGCGGGAACTACCGAGTCGCGAAGGGCGGCCGCGGCGAATACCACGCCTACAACGCCCAGGTCGTCGGCAACCTCCACCGCTTCATCAAGTCCGGGAAGCGCGACGAGTTCCTCAAGTACATGGAGTCGGTGAACAAGCGGGACCCGGTCAGCCCCCGCGACCTGCTCACCTTCAAGTCCGGCACCACGCCCGTCCCCATCGACGAGGTCGAGCCGATCGAGGAGATCCGCCGCCGTTTCACCACGGCCGGCATGTCCCTCGGAGCGCTCTCCCCGGAGGCGCACGAGTGTCTCGCCGTCGCGATGAACAGCATCGGCGGCAAGTCGAACTCCGGCGAAGGCGGCGAGGATCCTTCCCGCTATTCCACCGAGAAGAACTCGGCCATCAAGCAGGTCGCCTCGGGCCGCTTCGGCGTCACCCCGGCCTACCTCGCCTCCGCCCAGGAGATCGAG
>CAIYXO010000512.1 GCA_903930165.1 uncultured Verrucomicrobiota bacterium
GAGAATTCGCGGCGCAGGGCTTGCAGAAACTCGTCGCGGCTGCGGCTGGTTTCGCGCAGGCTGACGTCCAGTTCCGCGGCATTGACGCCTTGGGCGTGTTCGTCCAGCTCCGCCCGACCGGTGCGGCGCGCGACCGACACCACCTCCGGAAAGCCCAACAAGGTCTGTTCCACCACCCGGCCCAACCCGTCGGATTCCACGAGCGAGGTGCCTGGAAGCGTCACCGCGCTGATGGTGAGGGAACCCTCGTTGAACTCCGGCAGGAACTCCCGGCCCATGCGCGTGGTCGCCAGCAGGGCGAGGGCGAGCACACCCACTGCGGGCAGTGTGAAGCGCCAGGGGTGGGCGAGGGCGGAATCCAGGATCGGCGCATATCCGGCCTTGAGCCACAGGACGAACCGGGGCTCGTGGTCCGCCAGCACCCCGTTGCTCCCCGGCAGGAGGAAGTGGCAGAGGACCGGCGTCACGGTGACCGCGACCACCAATGATGCCGCCAGCGCCACCAGGTACGCGACCCCGAGCGGCTGCAGCAGGCGGCCTTCGACGCCACCGAGGAAGAAGATCGGCACGAACACCAGCGCGATGATGAGCGTGGCGAACACGATGGAACTCCGGATCTCCACGCTCGCGTCGAAGACGACCGTCAGCGTGGGTCGGCGCTTCTCAACGGGCTGCCGATGGTTCCCGCGCAGACGACGGAAGACGTTTTCGACGTCGATCACCGCGTCGTCCACCAACGCCCCGATGGCGATGGCCATGCCGCCCAGCGTCATCGTGTTGATGGACGCGCCGAACCCCTTCAGGGCGAGCACCGCGGTCACGAGGGACAGCGGAATCGCCGTGAGGGTGATGAGCGTGGCCCGGAAGTTCGCGAGGAACAGCAGCACGACCAGGGTGACGAGCACGACGCCCTCGAGCAGCGCCGTCCGGACGTTGCGCACGGCGACCTGGATGAAGTCCGCCTGACGGAAGATGTCGGTCCTGAGCGTCATCCCGGCCGGGAGTCCCGCCGAGAGATCCGCGAGCACCGCATCGAGGCGCCGCGTGAGTTCCAGCGTGTTCGCGCCGGGCTGCTTCTGGATGCCGAGGATCACGGCGGGCCTTCCCATCGCGGATGCCTCGCCCCGCTTCTGCGCCTCGCCGACCTTCACCTCGCCGAGGTCGCGCACCAGCGTCGGCACGCCGTCGTGGGCGTCGACCGCGGTGGCGCCGATGTCGTCGGGCGAGCGGATCCTGCCGACGCCGGTGACCAGCCATTCCGAGCCGCGTTCGTTGATGACGCCTGCCGAGACGTTCTCGTTCCCCTCGGACAGCGCGCGGATGACCTGGTTGAGCCCGACGTCGTGCGCCTGCAAAGCCGCGGGATCCAGGACCACCTGGAACTGCTTTTCGCCCCCGCCGATCGGCGTGACCTGGGAGACTCCGGGCACCGCGAGCAGGCGTCGACGCAGGGCCGTCTCCGCGTAGCTCCGGACCTCGGTGGGCGAATGCCGGTCCGAGGAGAGGGAGATGAAGAGGATCTCCCCCATGATGGACGACTGCGGTGCCAGGGCCGGACGTTCCGCTTCCGGCGGCAGGTCGCCCGCCACGCCGGTGATCCTCTCCCCCACGATCTGCCGGGCGTCACGGATGTCCGTGCCCCACTCGAACTCGACCCACACCACGGAGATGCCGACGGCCGTGGCGGAGCGGACGCGACGGACGCCGGAAGCCCCGTTCACCGACGTCTCGATCGGGAAGGTGATTTGCGTCTCGACCTCCGTCGGCGACATGCCGTGCGCCTCGGTGATCACCGTCACGGTGGGAGCGGTGAGATCGGGAAACACGTCCACCGGCATCCGTGTGGCGGTGTGGATGCCGAATGCGGTGAGGAGCAGCGCTGCGATGAGCACCAGCGCGCGGTTGGCCAGGGCCCATTGGATGAGTTTGTCCATGTGGATGCCTCAATGAGCGTGACCGTGCGCGGGGATGGCGCCCGAGATCGACGAGAGCCGGATGGCATAGGCGCCCTTCGTGACCACGCGTTCGCCGGCCTTGATGCCGTCGAGCACCTGCACGAAGCCGGTGTCGCGGATGCCCGCCCTGATCTCGCGCTTCTCGAAGGTCTCGCCGCCGACCTGGACGAACGCGACCAGCTGGTCGCCCTCCTCGACGAGCGCGCTCTCGGGGACCGCGACCGACTCCTCCGCGCGCGCCGTCTCGACCAGGAGCGTGACGTTCTGGCCGATGCGGAACCGGCCGTCGAGGTTGGCCGTCTCGTAGAGGAGCGGCACGGTGCGCGTGGCGGCGTCCACCTCCAACCCGAGCGACAGGAGTTGCCCACGGCCGTCGGCGGTGATGGACAGGAAGCGCCCCGGTTCCCCGGGCAACTCCACGGCGGCGTCCATGGCCCTGCCCAGGCGGGACACGCCCGATTCGGGAATGCTCGCCGCGATCCAGACCGTTTCGGGGTTCAACACGGAGAACACCGGCTGGTTGGCCGCGACGACTTCGCCCGGTCCGGCCGCCATGGAATTGAGCACGCCGGCGATCGGAGCGCGCAGCTCCATCAGGAGCGGTGCATCCGGCGACGACGCCCCGCCTGCCTGCCTGAAGGTCGCCAGCAGGCCGGCGGCCGCGGAGTAACGGGCCTTGGCGGACTGATGGGCGAGTTCCGCTTCCTGAAGTTCACGCACCGACTTCGCCTGTTCTGCGGCGAGCTTCCTCGTGCGATCGTAGGCGGCCTCCGCCTGGTCGAGTCCGGCCTTGGCTGTGGCGAACTCCGCCTGGGCTTCCGCCACCTTTGCACCCGCCTCGGAGAAGTTGGGCTTCAGCAAGGCGAGCAACGTGCCCGCTTCCACCCGTTGACCGGGCCGCGAAGCGGGTTGACCGGGCACCGCGACCAGTTGGCCCGAGACCGGGGCCGCGAGGGTTGCGATGTGCCCCGGCTTGGCCCGCACACGGGCCGCCACCCGGAGGCGCTCGACCAGGCGGCGCCTGGTCACCGGCTCGGCTTTCGAAAGGACCTTCCACTGCTGCTCCTTGAGGAAGCTCACGCCCTCCGGGCCGTCCGCGATCTCCGCGTGCTCGGCGGAGTGTTCATCCGCATGGACCCGGACCGTCCCGAGCTCGACCGGCTCGTTCGAGCCTCCGGTCGGGATGAGCAGCGTCACCTTCCAGTCGCCCGTCTTCGGAAAGAGGATGCCGGGCATGTAGATTCCCGGTCGGGCGGGACCGGCCTGCGGATGCTCGGCGACCGTCTCGCCCTGGCGCAGGATGAACTTCACCATTCCTTCGCGGCGCGGTTCCAGCGTGTGCAAATCGGTGACATGCGTGATGAACGTCGTCGCCTTGTTGACCACTGGGGCGCGGTGTTCGGCAAAGACCTCATGGCGCTCGGTCCAGACGGAGATCTGGGCCGTCTTGGGCTCGTCCCCGTGGTCATGGCCGTGATCGTCGGCTGGCTTGCGACAGCCCGTGCTGCCCAGAAGCATCGCCGAGAGCAACGCGAGGGAGATGGTGTGAGTTCGCATGATGCCTTCGGTTCAGTGGACGTGCTTCGAGCCCTTGGGAAACGAGAAGGAGATGTTGGTGAACGTCGTTCCGTTCAGCGTGATCGTCGGGAAGCTGCCCTCGAACACCCGGCTCGTTCCCAGCCAGGTGGCATTCCCTTCGAAGAGCGAGGACTTCGCCGGAACCAGTCCCGATGCGGGGTCGATGGCGCGGTGGAAGGAAATCCTCTCCTCTTTGCCGTCGAAGTTCGCGACCAGCATGAGGTTGGTCTCGGCCACCGCGACATAGCCCTCCAGGTGTCCGTCCAACACGTACGCCTGCATCTTCGCGGCGGCGGCATCGAGGACGAGTTCGAGGTGGAAGCGGTCCTCGCCCACGATCACGGGCGTGCCGCCATGCGGCGGTGCGTGATCCTCGAGGCTGTGGCCGGAGGTAGGATCACTGTGAGAATGGGAGTCTTTACATCCATTCAGCAACGCCAGGGCCGCTAGGGCACCCGCAGAAGTAACGACAAACCGGGAAACCAAGGAGCATTTCATCTTAGTCAGGAGAGTTTCGCAAATTGTTGCCGTTCGCACTGCCAGCTGGGGAGCAGGCCGCCACCCGGAACGGACACGGGCAGCCGAATTGGAATGGGCAGAGGCAGGGCGACATGAAGTCACCTTGCCAATGAAGGAGGGAACCGTCCGGAATGGACGGTCAGGAAACCGACGAAGGCGCGCGGACGGGAAGCGCCGCACGGAGAGAGAATCGCCAGGCCGGGAGGAGATCCGGAGGAACCGGACTGGGTGGCGGATCGCCACGGCGTTCGACGGCAACGCTCAACGCCTCGAAATGGCACACCATCGCGGCGACCAAATGCGCGGGCAGAGACGTCCATTTGGGTGCCCCGGGCACCTTGACGACCTGGGCCTCCTTGCGACAGACGCCATCGGCGAGATCATGGTCCCCCGCGTCGTGTCCGGCCTCGCGGTCATGGTCATGGTCCTGATGTGCGTCATGACCGTGGTGCGTCGAGTGGACGGAATGTGCCGGATCGGCGGCGCAACCGCCATGGATCAGACCCAGGCCCTCGAGCACGGGATGCGAGGAAACCGGCAACCAGAGGGTCGCCAGCA
>CAIYXO010000513.1 GCA_903930165.1 uncultured Verrucomicrobiota bacterium
AGCCAGCCGTTCCGCGCCCATTGCTGCAAGCTCATCGGGAGCCCCCTTCACGAAGAGTTTCGGACCTCCGAGGACCTCGTTCAGGAAATGGTTTCCATTGCGCTGCCGGTTCGCGAACTCCACGGGGTCGAGCACGTGGGGATTCATTTCGCGTCCGACCTTCCGTCCGACCTCCGCAAGCCGGGAGGCCAGGGCCCGCAGCCCGGCATTTCCGATCACCATCAAGTCCACATCGCTGTCGGGCCGCGCGTCGCCCCGGGCGATGGAACCGAAGACGAACGCGACCGAGACCCCGGGGACGTCCAAGGCCTGCCTGAGGAGTTCCGTCAGACCGCCGGTCTTGAGCACCAGCGATGCGATTTCCGGATAGACTGGATTCTCTATGTTGGCCCGGAAACACACGCGGTTTCCATCCTTCCGGGAGAGGACCAGTCGGGCGGCGACGAGATTCCGCAGTTCCTGCTGAACGGTTCCCAAGGAGTAGCCGCTGCGACGCGCCAGTTCCCGGAGATGCCACTCGGCCCGGTCCGGTCCGAACAGCAGCCGGAACACCTCCGCCTTCACGCCGCTGGAGACGATGGCTGTCAGGTGGCTCATGTTTGGTTAAAACATACGAACGTATGGTTAAAGCGGTCAAATGGATCTCCATCCTCGGGAGCGGCTCACAATTGACCGGACGTCTTCTGCGGATGGGGAAGCAACGCATCCCCCACGTTGGGGACGCGGCGGCTCGATTCGCGATGAGCGAACCGTGCGCGCCACCAAACCCGTCGCCTTTGGCGGAATCTATTCCACCGTGAACCAGTTCATCCCCTGGGCGGGGACGGTGACCGGGATCTCCACGGTGTGGTCGCGGGAAAGTTTCAGGCGTTTCGCGCGGCCATCGCGCTCGCGCAGCCGGGCGGTGTCCTTCAGTCCGGTGTAGTAGAGGTTCACCCGGAGCGTCCGGCTCACCGGTTGGTCCAGCGGGTTGAACACGGCCAGCAGGCCCTTGGACTTCAACCGCGGATTCACGTGCAGCATCCAGTCGAGGTCCCGCGCATCGGCGCGGCGGCCGTGGATCAGGTCGCTTTCCAGGATCTCCCGGTGGGCTTTGAACCAGGCCACCTTCGACCGGACCATGTCCCGGGTCCGGTCGGTGTCGTAGAGCCGAGGTCCGCGGTAGCAGGCCTGCACGCCGAGGGCCAGGTTGCTCTCGATCATCGCCGCGTAGTGGTCGAGATGCTCGGACAACGGCTCGATCGTGGCCGCCGCTCCGCCGCCCTGGTACTCGGTCAACGGCACGAACATCCAGCCCATGCTGGGAAGCTTCTGCCAGGTGCCGTCGTAGATGTTCTGCCGGGTGTGGATAACCTGCTGGGCCCGGGGCAGGGACCAGTTGACCTCCCGGTAGCCCATCCCGGATTTCGTGGAGCCGGAAAGGAAGTAGTGGTCGGGCACGTTGAGGTAGAATCCCTCGGCGCGGCACCACCTGTAGAAGTCCGAGATCTCGCGCCACTGGTTCCAACGCGAGTCGCCGAGTCCCGCATGTCCGGGATGGTGGGTGGCGGCGCAGGGATCGCCCGGATAGGAACCGTCGTGTTCCAGCAGGGAAAATCCGCTCTGCCGATGGAACTCGTAGAGGCGACGGAAGTAGTTCGTCCCCCACCGGCTCAGGAGACACGGCGAGTTGCCGAAGGCCGGCTTCAGGCCCGGGGGCATCACGACGTCGTGGCCGCCGCCGATCGCCCTGGAGGCGAGCAACGAGTAGCTGCCGATCTCGATGCCGCGGCTCTTGGCGTACGCGGCCCAGGCCTTCGCCTTCTCCAGCGTGGCGGGCTTCTCGTTCTCCATGTCGAAGCCGCTGCCGAAGCTGAGGATGAGCATCTCGAAGCCGGTCGCCGCGCACTGGTCGATGGCGTTGGTCACCACCTGGCCGTTGGACGAGACGACGTGCATCATCAGGGGATTCTCGGTCACCCACGGGGCGACGGTCCGGTAGAGCCGTCGGACGGCGAGGCCGCTGCGCTCGCGGTCGGTGCTGTCGAAGGGCAGCACCCAGGCCCGGTAGGATTCGAACATCCCGCCTGGGGCCACCTTCTGGGACGGACCCAGGTCGGGGCCGACGTCCAGCAGGCAGGGCGTGCGCTTCTCGTAGTTGACCTGGGTGTGGAAGTCCGGATCGGAGAGCCAACGGAAGGAACGGCGGTTCGCCCCGGCGGCCATCATCCCGCCGAAGGCCATGTCGGTCTCGACGTGGAAGTTCGGCGGGATACGGCCCTCGCTGAGTTCGTCCACCTCGGAGACCCGTTCCACCACCGCCAACTGCTCGCTGGAGTACCGGTCCAGCATGAAGGCCTTGTCGGTGCCGTTGGAGACGGTGATCCACTTCGAATAGGCGGGAAGGCCGTCG
>CAIYXO010000514.1 GCA_903930165.1 uncultured Verrucomicrobiota bacterium
GCCAAGCTCTCGTTTCGCGGGTAAATATCACTACCAGGTTCAACGGTTTTCAGACGCCCCTGGAAGTCCGTCGGGGTGTCTGAACCCAACCAGGTATGCCACCAGATCCCAGCGTTGTTCAGCGCTGAGGCTTTCGGCGAAGGAAGGCATGGGTGAACCATCCAATCCGGTGGAGATGGTTCGGAAAATGTCGATCGGTTCGGGACCGGATTTGAGGGATGCGGATCCCAGGTCCGCCGGCGGACACGGTTGGCCCCAGATGTCCTCCAGCGAACTCGCCACCGCGGACACTCCATTGGCGGTGGCTCCATGACATGGCGCGCAGTGGGTGACAAATGTCACCTCGCCGGCCGCACGATGTCCCGCGATTCCAGCCGGGTCCGTCAGCCAGAGAGGTTCGGTTCCCAACGGTTGGACGGTACCGGCTGCGGTCCGGTCCTCCCATCTCGGGGAAAGCGACTTGAGATAGGCGACCACCGCGACGACTTCGTTCTCGGCGAGGCTTCCGAACGAGGGCATGGAACTGTTGGCGATGCCCCGTCGGATGGTCCTGCGAAGGTCCTCGTCGGTCGGCAGGTAGCCGGACGGGGTGCTGCGGAACTTGAAGATGCCGGAGGTGAAGTCCCGTGGACGCGGACGCATTCCAACCGCCATTTCCCCGCGGCCATCCCCCCACTTCCCGTGGCACACCGCGCAGTGGCGTTGGAACAGGTGCCGGCCGCGGAGGTGCAGGTCCGAAACGGAAGCACGGACCGTGTCGGCGGCCGAAGGTGTTCGGGACCTGCCGGGCATGCGGTCCAACGCCACGGCCAACGAACCGATCGTCACACACACCAGAAGCGTGGCGACGACCATGAACCAGCGGGTTGGCGGCGGACTTCCCATGGGACGGTTCCGCGGAGGCTCCCTGGTAACCGTTCATTCCACCCGCCGAAGGTTGGCAGCCATGCAACCGGGATTGTGCGGCGACGCCGGGAAGGTCCCACTGGGCCGAAGCGATGGAGACGGGTTCGACACGCCACGCCGTCAAGCCGCTGGGGAGCAGGGCGCAAGCCGCTGGACTCCCGTAGAAGGACCGCACTCCAGGCGGTCCTCGCTTTCTCGGTCCCCGGTCCGGTGTATCGTGGGTGTCTTTGCGGTTTTTCGTGGGACCCGTCTTTGCTCCGATTGAGTCGTCACGGCTTGGCGACCCGGATCGCCGCGCCGCGGGTCTTGAAGGTCGCAAGGACCGTGGGCGGGTTGTCGCCACGGAACTCGCAATCGAAGCGGACCTCATTGGTGCCCGCCGCAAGGCTGGGAAGACGGCCCTTCAGCGGCGTGGCGGACACCTGCTTGCCCTGTGCGTCGTACAGGCGGGCGATCGCATCCTCCTCCACCAGCAGGGTTTGGCCGGGTCGGATCTCGACGGGCAGTTCGAGCGTGGCGGCACGGGCGATCTCCAGGACCGGGTTGGCGACGCTGCCCCCTTCGCCGCCCGCAACCCGTATCTTGAGTTGGATCCCCTGCGGGGCGTCGGGGTTGGACACCGTCCATTGCGAGGCGGTCGGCTCCCCGGGCTGGAGCGTCCGGGCCTCGTGGCGGAACGGCGGCGAGTCGTGGAACGGATACAGGTCCCAGGCGCCCGGGCCCGCCGGCCTCAGCTGGAACTCCCGCTTGGGATCCCTCATCGACTCCCGGACCGACGGCGGAAAGGCCTTGGACCGACGGGCCGTCTCCCACTCCCGGAGGGTGTCCATCAGCCGGCCGGTGTCGGGGTTCTTCCGCAGCGATCCGGGACTCGTGGCGAGGGCAAAGCCGGCGTCGAATCCGGCCGCCCGCGCCAGCATCCACTCCATGTCCGAAAGGCAGGTGGTCGGCGTCAAAAGGTACCATCCCAGCATCTTCGGCAGGTAGTTCCGCTCGCAGAACGCCTGGTTGTTCAACCGGTACTCCTGCATGCTGTCCCGGAATCCGCCGTACCAGGGTTCGCCCCAGTTGCAGTAGCTGTTGATGTGCCAGTAGAAGTGCGAGAGCGGCGGACTGGTGCCGTTGAGCACCGTGTGGTCGAGATGGTCGTGGAACTCCTTCGCGAACACCTCGTTGCCGTAGGTCCCGTGCCCCGGCGCCAGACATCCCTCGTGGCCGTCGAAATCCATGTGCCCGAGCCCGGTCTCGTTGAAGACCTTCGCCAGGTTCCGCGCGATCTCCCGCTGCAGGTCGAGGTTGGGGAAGAAGACCTTGTACGAATGGTCCATCAGCTTGCCCACAGGCTCGCCCGAGGCGTGGGCCGACACCGTGGTCCCGAAGGCCCCGCGCTCGCAGTCCAGCAGCCGCCACGGGGTCTCCTTGGAAACCGCCCGGTAGCGGATCAGCTCCTTGCCGACTACCACGGTGCGCATCTCGTTGCGCAGCTCGTGGGCGAAATACTCCGGCGACTCCACCGGGATCGCGGTATCGGTCTCCGAGACCGCCGAGGACAGGGTGCTCGATCCGGTCTTCAACAGGCGCCCGTCGGGAACCGGGGTGACATAGGAATCCTGGGTCTGGATGAAGTTTGAGAGCGTGTGCGCGCCCAAC
>CAIYXO010000515.1 GCA_903930165.1 uncultured Verrucomicrobiota bacterium
CGATAATTTTCAGCAGGGTCGATTTCCCGGCCCCATTCTCACCCATCAGGGCGTGGCAGGATCCCCTGGCAACCTCGAACGAGACGTTGTCCAGCGCATGGACCCCGGGGAACCGCTTCGAGATGCCGTTGAAGGTGAGGAAGGACATGGGGACCCCGGGGATTGGAACCGGAGCCGACCGGTGCGTGAAGGATTCTGTGCGGGAATCCAGCCCGAAACCCGGGACAGGCCATGCCAACCCGGCGGGGGGAATCGCAAGAAGACCGTGCTCGGGACGGCGGAAGGATGGGTGATGCCCGCCGAAGCCCTGAGCCAACGATCCGATTCGATTGGAGCCGCAACCGACCCAGCACAAACGCTCCAAGAAGACGACGCGGCGCCGGAATTGGGACCAGAGGAGACGATCACCATCGGATGTCCGGTTCTGCCACGGTGAACCCGCGGATTCCTCCGCGCTCCCCCGCGGCTTTGCGTGCCAATCCCAATTGCATCGTTCCGTCGCCGACTTTCCGTTTGCCACGCCGTCCCTCGCCCACAGACTCGTCCGATGCGTCTCCCGTTCCTGTCCGCCCTGGTCCTGTTGTCCGGACGCCTTCTCGCTGCGGAAGCCGACCCGACGATCCCCGTGGGATCCGACGGCCGGCCACTGAACCTCGGCTTCGAGACCGGCGACCTCCGCGACTGGACCGCGACCGGCACGGCGTTCGGGGAACAGCCCGTCCGGGGAGACCTCGTCGCGAAGCGGCGTTCCGACATGAAGTCCGGCCACGTCGGGGAGTCGTGGATCGGCGGCTTCGAGAAGGTGGGCGACGATCCGAAGGGCACCCTGACCTCGAAGCCGTTCCGCGTGACCCAGCCGTGGGGAAGCTTCCGCATGGCGGGCGGACCTTGGCCGGAGACGCGGGTCGAGCTGGTCGACACGGCCACCGGCAAGGTGTTCTTCAAGGTCAGCGGGCAGGAGAGCGAGACCCTGCGCCCGGTGGTGGTGGAGTTGAAGGGGCTCGTCGGGAAGGAGATCCAGGTGCGGCTCGTGGATGAGCGGTCGGGCCACTGGGGGCACGTGAACTTCGACGAGTTCCGCCTGCATCCGGAACGCCCGAAGCCGGCCGACGAGTACACGGACGCCGAACGCCAAAAGAACGCGCCACCGCCGGCCGACGACGTGCTCTTCGCCGGGCTGGACGCCATCGCGGCCGCCTCGAAGGCGACCCTTCCACCGGGGTTCAAGATGCAGGTCTTCGCGTCCGAACCGGACATCCGAAACCCCATCGCCTTCTGCGAGGACCATCGCGGACGCCTCTGGGTGGTCGAGGGACTCACCTATCCCAAGCGCGTCGGCCGCGCTCCCGTCGGCGGCCCCCAGTCGGATGTGCTCAAGGACCTCTTTGCCGGCAAGGACCGGATCCTCGTCTTCGAGGACACCGACGGCGACGGCAAGGCGGACCGGCGGACGGTCTTCCTCGAAGGGGTGAACCTGATCTCGGGCATCGAGTACGGTTTCGGCGGACTGTGGGTCGGCGCGGCACCGTACCTGTTCTACATCCCGGTGGCGGACGGCGACGCGCCGAAGCCCGCCGGGGACCCGCGCATCCTGCTCGACGGCTGGAACTACACCGCGGACACGCATGAGACGTTGAACACCTTCACCTGGGGGCCGGACGGCTGGCTGTACGGCTGCCACGGCGTGTTCTGCCCGTCGCACGTCGGCAAGCCCGGTGCGGCCGAGAACGATCGCCAGTGGGTCGACGCCGGCGTCTGGCGCTACCATCCGGTGAAGGAATCCTTCGAGGTGTACACCGAGGGCGGCAGCAACCCGTGGGGCATCGACTTCGACGAGAAGGGCGAACTGTGGGCGGAGATGTGCGTGATCCCGCACCTGTTCCACATGATCCAGGGGGCCCGCCTGACCCGGCAGGGCGGCGAGCATTTCACCTACAACACCGGCGAGATGCTCCGGAACGGACGTCATCGCGAGAAGGGCAGCCGCAAGCCGCTGTTCCCCTACGTCTACGAGGACATCGGCACCCACGCCGATCACGTGCACTGGGCCGGAGGGGGCGGGCCGCACGCGGGCAACGGACGCAGCGACGCCAGCGGCGGCGGCCACGCCCACGCCGGGATGCTCTGCTACCTGGGCACGAGCTGGCCGGCGGAATACCGCGGCCGACTCCTCATCGGAAACATCCACGGCCAACGCCTCAACACCGACATCCCCGTGGCCAAGGGCTCGGGCTACGTCGGCCAGCACGGCCCGGACTTCCTCAACTTCAACGACAAGTGGTCGCAGACGCTGAACCAGCGCATCGACCAGGACGGAAGCCTCTTCGTCATCGACTGGTACGACGCCAACCAGTGCCACCACACGCGGGACGAAGGCCATGACCATCTCAGCGGACGCATCTACAAAGTGGTGTACAAGGACCAACCGGCGACGCGCGTGGACCTTGGCCGGAAGTCGGACGAGGAACTGGTCGCGCTGGTCGGCTCCAAGAACGAGTGGATGAGCCGGCATGCCCGGCGCGTGCTGCAGGAGCGGGCGGCCGCGGCCGGAGCCTCGGAGGACGTGTCGGACGTGCCCGAGGCCCTCCGTCCGCTGGCGCGCCTGAAGAAGGGCGGAGCCCGGCTCGACGGCATCGAACGGCTCAAGGACGCGGTGGACGGCGCCGGCGACGCCGCTTCCCGCCTGCGGGCCCTGTGGGCGTTGCATGTGACCGGCCAGATCACCCCCGAAGACGCCGGTCGCTGGGGTCAGGATTCGGACGCGACGATCCGCGGTTGGACGGTGCAGACCTTCTTCGAGCACTCCGCCCTGCTCTATTCCGACGAACGTCTTTCGGACCTGGCCGACGGCGCCACGCAGGCGCTCGGGACGCTGGCGGAATCGGATCCCTCGCCGGTGGTGCGGCGATATGTCGCCAGCGCGCTGCAGCGGATTCCGGTGGAACGCCGCTGGGATGTCGCGAAGGCCCTGCTGGCGCATGCCGAGGACGCAGGCGACCACAACCTTCCCAAGATGTACTGGTACGCGGTGGAAGGCTGCGTCTCGACCGACCCGGTCCGGGCGGAGGCCCTGCTGAAGGAATGCCGCATCCCGAAGGTGCGCGAATTCATCGCCCGCCGGCTGGCCCAGGCGGCGCTGGCGGCGACGCCGTGATCCGCACGGGGGCCCCGGGATCGCTACGCGGCGATCCCGTGCTCCTGCGGAAGTTGCGGCAGCAA
>CAIYXO010000516.1 GCA_903930165.1 uncultured Verrucomicrobiota bacterium
ATGCAGGCGATCCCGAGAAGCGCTCCGGCCATCGCCCGCGGATCCAGGAGCTCGGGAACGCCCGCAACCTGCCGGAGCCCCACCAGCACGCAGATCATCGGAACCCACGTCGCCAGGTAGAACAGCACCGCGCCGGCGAACTTCGCCAACACCACCTGCCAATCCCCGACCGGCGTGGTCATCAACGCCTCGTAGGTCCCCTGCGACTTCTCCGACGCGAACGAACGCATCGTGATGACCGGGGTGATCACGATGACGATGAGCCAGAACACGAGGCCGTCCCCGAAGAACATCTCGGTGATCGGCGCGTCCGTGCGGTCGCTGTTGAGGGTGTCCAGCAGCCCTGTTAGCCCGAAGCCCGCGAGCAGCAGCGTGATCGCGACCACCACGTAGCCGGTGAGGGCGTTGAACGCGATGCCGAGCTCGCGCCGGACCAATGCCAGGAAGACGCCCATGTCAGCGGCCCTCCCCCTTCTGCTTCCGGGTGAGGTGGATGAAGATGTCCTCCAGCGAATGGCGGCTCCGGGTCAGCTCGCGCAGCGCCCATCCGTTCTGGCGGGCCGTCTCGAACACCAGCGGACGGAGGTCCGTCCCGTTGCGCGGCGACAACGAAAGCCTCACGTGGTCGCCGGCGGCCGCCGAGATGTCGAAGGACTCGATCTCGGGCAGGTCGCGGAAGGCATCGCGGACCGCGTCCGAAGTCGCGCACAACTCGGCCACCACACGTCCGTCCTGGCTGAAGCGGCTCTCCAGGTCCTCCACCCGGTCCGCGGCGAGGATCTGTCCCTGGTTCAGGATCAGGACCCGCGAACAGGTCATCTCGACCTCGGACAGGATGTGCGTCGAGATCAGCACGGTGTGGCGTTTGCCAAGGTCCTTGATCAACGCACGCACCGCGCGGATCTGGAGCGGATCCAGCCCGATCGTCGGCTCGTCGAGGATGATCAGGTCGGGCTCGTGAACGAGGGCGTCGGCCAGGCCCACACGCTGCCGGTAGCCCTTCGAGAGTTGGCCGATGATCCGCTTCTGGACGTCGCGCAGGCCGCACTGTTCCACCACCCGGTCGACGCGGTCCCGGCTCCGGCTGAACCCGAGCCCCTTCAGGCGCGCCCGGAACTTCAGGTAGTCCCGCACCCGCATGTCGGTGTGCAACGGGTTGTTCTCCGGCATGTATCCGATCCGCCGCCGAACCTCGTCGGGCTCGTGGAAGACGTCGAACCCCGCGATCTTCACCGTCCCGCTGGTGGCCGGCATGAAGGAGGACAGGATCCGCATCGTGGTGGATTTCCCCGCCCCGTTGGGCCCCAGGAAGCCCACCACCTCGCCCCGCCCGACCGTGAACGAGATGCCGTCCACGGCCGTGCGGCCGGGGTAGCGCTTCGTGAGGTCTCGGACCTCGATCATGGGGGACTCGTCGGACATCCGGTTTCGGTGAGGGCGGAAGCTAGTCGTGGAACGGGCCGGTAGGAACCGGAAACTCCGCAGTCGGAACGGGTCGCATCGGCCGGCTTTCCGCGGTTCCGCGATCTCAACGCAGGGCGACCGGCACCGAGACGGTCTGTCGGTACACGCCCAGCGGGGTCCGCTGGTCCACCACGACCCCGGCCTCGATCTCCTTCCCCTTCCCCTGCGCATGCAGGTACTTGGCCAGCGAGACGACATCCGGGAACTCCGTCCGGTCGAAGCCCCGGACCAGCATCCCACGCTTCAGGCCCGCCTTGGCCGCCGGCCCGTCGGATTCGACCGACTTCACGACGAAGCCCCCGCCGCGCGCCGGCGCCAGGACGGCTCCCAGCCGGGACTCGACCAACCCGTCGTTGAAGAAGTCCGCCTCCTCCACCAATCGGAGCCGCAGCTCCCGGTGCTTCCCGTCCCTCCGGATGGAAAGGGTGATGTCACCGCGGTCGCCCGCCTTCACCAGAGCCCGGTTGAACTCGATGATCCCGCTCGGCGGATTGGCGTCCACGGCGCTGATGACGTCGCCCGCCTTCAGCCCAGCCTTGTCCGCCGGACTTCCCGGCTGCACGGCCTGGACCGTCAACGGGCGCGTCGCCGTCTTCAGCCTCGCGCCGAACCAGAAGCGGTCCACCGACTCGCCGCTGAGAACCTCGGCCAAGGCCTGGTTGACGCGCTTGATCGGGATGGCGAAACCGATGCCCTGGGCGCCGACCTGGGGACGCAGCGTGGCGACGCTGATGCCGATCAGTTCCCCCCGCAGGTTGACCAGCGGTCCGCCGGAATTCCCCGGGTTGATCGCCGCGTCGGTCTGGAGCCAGTCCAGGGTGTCCAGTTCGGCCCCGTCACGACGCTCGTTCGGTCCGCGCCGCGCCCGGGAGCTCAGGATGCCGCGGCTGACGGAACCCGAGTATCCGAACGGGTTGCCCAGCGCGATCACCGTCTCCCCCAGCAGCAGGTCGTCGTCCTTGGCGAACTTCACCGCCGGGAAGCGGCGGCCCGGCGCCTTGAGCCGCAGCAACGCCACGTCCTTGCCCGCATTCAAGGCCACCCGCTCCGCCTCGATCGGCTTGGAGTCGTCGTTGAACTTCACGAACACCCGCTTCACTCCGTCCACGACATGGACGTTGGTGAGCACATAGCCCTCCTCGTCGATCACCACGCCGGAGCCGCGGCTGACGACCGCCTCCTGCACCTGGCGCAGGCGCCAGCCGAAGTACTCGGACATGAAACGGTCCGACTCGTTGTTCGGGTCGATGTCCGCCGAGCCCTCCACGTTCACCACCGCGGGCATGACCCGTTCGACGGCGAGCACCGTGGGATCGCGACGCAGGTCCGCCGGCTCGGGCATGCCGCCCGTGGCCACGGTCTGCTGCGCGACCAACCCCGGGATCGCCCCGGTCAGACACAGCGCAAGGCCCAGCCCCCACGCCCTGGTTCCGCTCAGTTCCATCCTCATCATGCTCTAGAACGCATTGCCACCGCCGGAGGTTCGGGACGTCTTCCCTTCGGTCGACCGCCTCCCGCCCAGCCTCCGGACGCCCGGAGCCTAGCGGGAATTCGCCTGAAGCCAATCCGCGTGCCCGACGCCCGTTGACCGGCTCGGCCGGATTGGTGTTCCGATGGCGCAATGCTCCACGCCGAGTCCGATCTCTACCTCCACTGGCGCCGGGATACCCCTTCCACCCCGCTCCTCTCCGAGTCCGCCCCGGGCCGCCTGCCCGAACGCTGGCTGCAGCAGGCCTGGCGACACCAACGCCTCGACCGGAGGCGTCTCCGCACCACCGACGGCCGCCGTGTCCGCGTCCTCCATCCGGGCTTCTGGAACCGCGGCTCAGGACCCGACTTCCGCGACGCGATCCTTTCCATCGACGGCG
>CAIYXO010000517.1 GCA_903930165.1 uncultured Verrucomicrobiota bacterium
CCCGCGATGATCCCCAGCGACCAAGTGATGGGGAACTTGCCGCCATAGAACTCGTTCAGCCAAGACATCTTCAGGCCCACAAAGATCAGCACGATGCCGAGACCGTACTTCAGGTAGCGGAACTTGTGCACCACCCCGGCCAGCAGGAAGAACATCGAACGCAGCCCGAGGATGGCGAAAATGTTCGAGGTGAACACCACCAGCGGCTCCTTGGTGATCGCGAAGATCGCCGGCACTGAATCGACCGCAAAGATGATGTCGCTGAACTCGATCGCCGCCAGGGCGACGAGCAGCGGCGTCCCGTGCCGCACGCCATTCTCCATCACCAAAAACTTCTGCCCGTCGAAACGCGGCGTGATCGGCACAAACCGCCGCAAGAGCCGTAGGAGCGGATTCTTCTCCGGATCCATCGGCTTCTCCGGCGCGAACAGAATCTTCAGGCCGGTCAAAATCAGGAAGCCACCGAACACCCAGATGACCCAGTGGAACTTCATCAGCACCGCACCGAGCGAGATGAAGATCACTCGGAAGACCAAGGCGCCGAGAATGCCGAAGAACAGCACCCGGTGCTGGTACTGCGGCGGGATCCCGAAAAACGTGAACACCACCACGAAGACGAAGATGTTGTCCACCGACAGGGACAGCTCGACCACATAGCCGGTCAGGAACTCGAGCGCCGTCTGCCGCGCCAACCCCGTCGCCTGCTCGGCCGTCATCCCTAGGGCCAACAACCTTGGATCCTGCGGCAGCTTCCATTCGGCGTAACGCCACAGGCCAAAGCAGAAGATCAGCGCCAGGATGCACCAGACGATCGACCAGCCCAGCGCCTCCTTGAAGGAGACGGTGTGGGCCTGGCGATGGAACACGCCCAGATCCATTGCGAGGAGGCCCAGCACGCCCACGGTGAAGAGGGCGTAGAACCACCAGTAATCGGTGAAGGGAAAGAGGCTGAATTCAGGCATGGGCGCGAAAGGTCGAGGGAAAGCTTGTTGGACGAGAGCACAACCGGCGAGGTTTGGAAAACCGCACCGGGTCTTCCAATCCTTGCCGCCCGGCTCAGCGGGGGCCGTCGCGGAAGAGTTCGCCGTTGATCACGGTGGCGGTGACGTGGGTGGTGTACTCGAACGGGTCTCCATCGAAGAGCGCGAGGTCCGCGTCCTTGCCCACCTCCACGGTGCCGATCCGGTCCGCCACCCCCAAGATCCGGGCCGCGTCTAAGGTGACGCTAGCGAGGGCGCGTTCGAGGCCTAGGCCCCGGCCCGCGGCCACGGCGGCCTCGAACAGGACGACGCGCGTCTTGGGCACGTAGGACTCGTAACCGCTTTGCAGGGTGAACGGGATGCCCGCCGCCGCTAGCTTGGCCGCGGTGTCCATCGCTAGGTTCTCGGTGTCGTCCCCCGCCCGCGCCATCGTCGGGTGTATAATCACCGGGAAACCCGCGGCGCGGATCTCCTCCAGCACCAGCGGCGCATCCGCGCAGCCATCCAGCACGATTTGCAGGTTAAACTCCTTCGCCAGCCGCAGCGCCGCCAAGATGTCGGGCGCC
>CAIYXO010000518.1 GCA_903930165.1 uncultured Verrucomicrobiota bacterium
CCCAGGTGTCCGGGAAGGGCGGCCCCCACACGGCCTTCCACCTCGCCACGACCACGAACTTCGTCGTCGTGGCCGAGACCGGCGAGGCCATGGACCAGTACCTCTCCTCTCCCACAAACGGCCTTGCCGGGGCGCCCGGCCTTGCCGAGGCCGCAGCCCTCGTCGGAGGCGGCTCCCAGGGGATGTTCGGCGTCTTCCAGCAACGGGCCAACATGAGGCCGACGTGGGAGGCCCTGCGTTCCGCGAAGGGCCTCGACACCCTGGTGCCCCCGGGGACGACCAGCCTCGAGGCCGTACAAGCGGTCGAGACCTGGGCCGACTTCCGCCTGCTCCCGCCCTTCGGGCAGATCGAACGCTTCTGGACCGTCGGTGCCGTCGCCGGCGGTTCCGACACCAACGGCTTCCGGTTCCGTTGGGCGACCCTCGGCGCGAAGTGATCGCCGCCCAGGAACGGCCCCGATGGCCGGGTGCAGGACACCTTCACGGATCCGGCGGCCGCTGACTTGAAGGCGCCATCAACCCGCCCCGCGCGGAGTTTCGCTGGCGTCCGGACGGCTCCCCCGGTATCGAACCGGCTCCCGTTCCGCCCCTCCGGCGGCACGCCAACCGATCCATTCCATGCTCTGGTCCCAGACCTTCATCCCCACGCTCAAGGAAACGCCTTCCGACGCGGAAATCGTGTCCCATCAGCTCCTGCTCCGCGCCGGACTCGTCCGCAAGCTCACCGGCGGCCTCTACACCTTCCTCCCGATGGGACTGAAGGTCCTCCGCAAGATCGAGCAGATCATCCGCGAGGAGATGAACCGAGCCGGCGGCATCGAGGTGCTGATGCCCGCCCTCCAGCCCCCGGAGATCTGGCAGCAGTCGGGACGCTACGAAACGGCGGCCGGGGTCCTGTTCAAGGTCCGCGACTCCGCCAAGAAGGAGTGGGTGCTCGGGCCGACCCATGAGGAGGTCATCACCACCCTCGCCGCCAGCGAGCTGAACTCCTACCGGCAGCTCCCGAGGAACTTCTACCAGATCCAGACCAAGTTCCGGGACGAGATCCGCCCGCGCTTCGGCCTGATGCGGGCCAAGGAGTTCCTCATGAAGGACGCCTACAGCTTCGACGCGTCCGACGAGGGCGCGATGGCGAGCTACGGCCGCATGTACGACGCCTACCGTCGCATCTTCGCGCGCTGCGGCCTCCAGGCGTTCCCCGTCGAGGCCGACACCGGCGTCATCGGCGGCAGCCACTCGCACGAGTTCATGGTGCCGGCGGAGACCGGCGAGAACGACGTCGTCTACTGCGAGGCCTGCCACTACGCGGCCAACATCGAGAAGGCCACCAGCGGCCTGCCCGCCACCGCGCCCCGCGAGGTCGGGCCGGAACCCGAGAAGTTTGCGACGCCCGGCGTGGTGACGATCGAGGCCTTGGCGAAGGCGCCCTACGGCGTCCCGGCCAACCGCCAGATCAAGACCCTCGTCTACGTCGCCGACAGCCGGCCCGTGCTGATCCTGGTCCGTGGCGACGACCAGCTCAACGAGTCGAAGTTCATGGCCCGAACCGGAGCGGTCGCCGTCCGGCCCGCCGACGCGAAGAACGCCGCCGATGCGGAGATCTTCGCCGCGCTGGGCGCCCTGCCCGGCTCGCTGGGTGCGGTCCGGAACGTCCCGGCCGGCTGGAAGGTCTATGCCGACGCCCGCCTGCGC
>CAIYXO010000519.1 GCA_903930165.1 uncultured Verrucomicrobiota bacterium
CGTTCAGCGCGATGCCCGGAATTGGGGCACCGTCGCCTGCATCCGCCGGAGATCCGCGACATCCGCGGCGGAGCCTCGGGGCACGGGAACCGAGGAATCGAGGTAGCCGGGGTCGGCGAAGAAGCGGGCCTTCAGGGTGCGGGAACCCTCACGGATGACCGTGCCCCGCCAGCGGAAGGCCTCGGCATGGGAGTCTGCGAAGCCGAGGGTGGCGGTTCCGCCGTGGCGGGAACCGGGAAGGTTCCAGTGCTGGCTCTCGCCGGTGCCCTCGGGCTCGATGCCGATGGAACCGTTCTGGTTCGACCATTCGTCCTCGTCCACGAACACGCTAGCGGCCGCCGGACCTGGGTCGAGGATCTGGGACTGCCGGTAGACGGGGAAGGGGATCTTGGTCGGATTGAGGTGGGCCATGCCGGTGGCCATCGAGAAGCTGCGGTTGCGCAGACGCCGCGAGGCCACGACGCGAGTGCGGTCTGAAGGGCAGCGGTAGATCCCGGGGCTGCGGTTGTAGGGCCAGAGGACACCGGTCTCGAGGCTGCGGTCGGTGGCGTCGACCCGCACGTCGCCGGTGATCCAGCTCTGGTTCTGGCTGACCAGGCCGCTGGCCTCGTTGGGGGCGAGGGTCCCTGCGTTGTCGTCGGCATAGAGCTGCCACGCGAGGGTGAGCTGTCGTGCGTTGCCGAGACACTGGGTGGACTCGGCCTTGGTCCTCGCCCGGCCGAGGGCGGGGAGGAGCATCCCGGCGAGGATCGCGATGATGGCGATGACGACGAGCAGTTCGATCAGGGTGAAAGCGGCGGCCCGATGGGTTGGGACACCCATCGGGCCGCGTCGGGAAACGGAGACCTGCCGGTTCATTGGACCGGCACGGCGCGGAGGAACGAGCGGTCGGCCGTCGCGGGAACGACTCCCGGAGTGCCACCGGGGCCGGCGGATTGGAGGAAGAGTCCGGCCGGCTCGGCGAGGTTGGTTCCGCCGCGGAGCTGGTAGATCGCCCCGGCGGTTCCGTTCAGGCGGAACCGGAGGAAGCCTCCGCTGACGGTGACGTCGGAGAGTGCGGCGGGTCCGCCGGCGACCGAGGCCGAGGCTTGGACGGTGTAGGCATGGATGCCGTTGTTGGAGTCGAGGACGTAGAGACGTCCGCCTCCGAAGTCGGCCGCGCCGGTACCGTTGGCGTTGGCGTTCTTGACGGGCAGGAGTTCCTGGTCGAGCAGCGCGGGAGCGGCGGACAGGTCGCCGAGCCGGGAGACCTGGACGTTGTCCGGATTGTCGAAGGAGAGGCCGGCGAGCAGGCCCGCGGTCGCTTCGACGGCGATCAATCCGACCGTGGTCGGGTAGACGGAGGCGGCGAGGTTGGTACGCACGGTGGCGGCGGGCACGCCGGGTTCGAAGGCGACGTGGACCAGGGTCTGGCCGCTGGCGGTGCCCCAGATCGTGTTCCCCGCCCCGAAGGCGACGGAGAGGCCGATGTTGCCGTTGCCGAGGGCGGCCGCGTCGTAGACGGCGACCGTACCGACCGCACCGGAGACGATGTCGACCACGGCGAAGGACTTGTGGGAACGGGAGGCGAAGAGCAGTTGGGTGGAATCGCCGGAACCGCGGGCATCCATGTTGTCGCCGAAGCGGACGCCGGCCGGGAGGCCGGTGACGGAAAGCACCGTCGGGCTGACCTCGGCGGAGTCGGAATCCCAGCGGTAGACCTTGAGTCCGGTCGCGCCGTCGGTGACGAGGTTGGCGGCATAGACCGCGCCGTCGTCGGCGACGGCGATCATGCTGACGACAAGCGTCCCGCCGGTGATGACGTTGACGCCGGTTTCGTCGGTGGTCTTGAGCTGGTGGCGTTCGGCGCCGGTGGCGCCGTCGAGGACGACGATGCGGTTGCCGCCGGTACGGGACACGTAGAGGACGTTTCCGGAGACCGGGTTGTAGGCGAGGCCGCGCTGGTTGTTGTCCTGCGCCACCGTGGCGCGTTCACCGGGGAGGATGCGCCAGAGCGGGGTGAGGACCGGGGTGTTGACGGGTTCGCGGACGGTGACGACGGCGGGTGCGGAGGTGATGGACTGCGCCGGGTTCGAGACGATGGCGGCGAAGGCGGCGGAGGACGAGACGCCGAGGTTGGTCAGGGCGAGGCTGGCCGAGGTGGCGGACGGGATGACCACTCCGTTGGAAGTCCACTGGTAGGAGAGCGGCCGGCTGCCGGAGGCGCCGACCGAGAGCGAGACGGAGGCGGAGGCCCAGACGGTGGAGGAAACGGGCTGGGTGGCGATGACCGGGGGCTCCACCGAGCGGACGACCGTGTAGGCGAGCAGGCCGTTGTTCGTGTCGAGTGCGAACACCGCATCCGCACCGACGGCGACCGCGCCGGTTCCGTTGGCGTTGGCGACGTGGTTGGTGGCGACGGGGTTGCCGGACTCGTCGGTGAAGACGGTGCGGGGGAAGGTCTGGGCCGTTCCGATCGCGAGAGGATCGGCCGGGATGGAGATGTCGTAGGCCCGGAGGGTGTGGGCCGCGTTGTCCACCAAGGCGAGTCGTTCGGCGCCTGGGCCGACGGCGAGCGGTCCCATGGCGGTGGGAATCGATCCGTTGGCGTAGGTGGCCACCGTCCGGAAGGTTCCTGCGGTCAGGTTCCAGTCGCAGCGGAGGGTTCCTGCCGTGCCGCCGCCGTCGGCGTAGAAGACGTTGTCGTTGCCGAAGGCGAGTCCGATCCAGGGCGCGTTGGCGGTGAAGTTCGCCGTGAGGACCGTGGGGCTGAAGGTCACGCCGTCGGTCGTGCGGAACAGCACGAGATATTTTCCGCTCCGGGAGAAGGCCCCCAACAAGGTGTTGGTGCCGGCGCCACGGACGGCGAAGGAGTCCCCGAACCGGGCGTCATTGCCGGTGGCCCCGGTGGGAAGGACCGTGTCCATGGTGCCCTCCCAGGCGACGGTCGGAACGGTCTCGGGTTGGGCGGAGGCCCAGCGGTAGATCTTGAAGGGCTTGGAGACCGCGAGGCTGAGGTTCGCGACATAGACCGCGCCATCCGAGCCCGCGCCGGCGAGGTTCATGACGAAGTCGCCGCCGGTGACCAGGTTGGCCCCGGTTTCATCCGAGGTGGAGAGCGTGCGGATGGGGACGCCGTTGGCCTCGTCGGAACCGTCGGAGCCGGTGGCGCCGTCGAGAAGAACCAGGCGGTTGCCGCCGAGGCGGGAGACGAGGATGACCCGGTCGGTGACGGCGTCGTAGGCGAGGCCGCGTTCGAGGTTGTTGGTGCCGAGATACGATCGGCTCAAGGGTGCCAGCGACCATCGTGACTCGAGGCGGTCGGCCAGGGCGGTCAGGTTGGGAAGGACGAGGGCGGCCGCGGAGACGAGGGCGGGCCACCAGCGGGACTTGTTTCGTGGAATCATACTCGATGACGGCAATTCGCCGACATCATCCAGCGGATCCGGGGCGAGTCAATTTGCCCGGTGCCGAACGGAGGGCATCCGTTCCCGCATCAACGCCGGCCTGGGGCGTTTTCCGAATCGGGCTTGCCCTGGGCCCGGGTCTCGATGGGCGGAGGTTCGAGTCCGCCGCGGCCAAGGATCTCACGCGCCTTGTCCGAGCCGAGGAACTCAAGGAACCGCTTCGGTCCCGATCTCCCTTCGGCGCGGCGGGTGAGGATGCCTCCCTGGACGATGGGAGGATGGGAGTCCAGCGGCAGGACGAGGTGGTGGCCGCGGCGGATCCGGTCCGGGTGTCGGAGGGACGATGCGGAGACGATGCCGAACTCAGCGGCGCCGGACTCCACGAACTGTGCGGTCTGGGCGACATTCTCGCCGAACACGAGCCGCGGGGTGAGCGCCTCCCAAAGACCGGCCTTCCTGAGCGCTTCGCGGGCCGCACGGCCGTAGGGTGCGGTGGCGGGTTGGGCGATGGCGATGTGGGTGATCCCGGGCCGCATCAGGTCATCCAGCGACGTGGGAGCCGCGTGGTTGGTCGAGGCGGTCCACAGCGCGAGGCGTCCGTGGGCATAGGGCCTGAGCGTCGCGGCGTCCGCTTGGCCCGAATCCGCGACCTTCCTCGGCAGCTCCATGTCGGCGGAGAGGAACACGTCGAAGGGGGCCCCGCTCCGGATCTGGTTGGCCAGGGTCCCGGAGGCGCCAAAGGTTCCACGGACCTTGATCCCGGGATTCCCGGACTCGAAGGACTCCTTCAATTCGGGGAAGACGAAGACGAGGTCCGCGGCGGCGGCCACCAGGACCTCCGTCTCCGATGCGGCTTGGACCTCGGGGACCCGGTGGATCCAGACGAAGACCGCGAGAACCCCGAGCCCACGCCGGAAGGAGGATTGGAGGAACTTCACCACATCAGCACGGTGAGCTTCTTGGGGCCGTGGGCGCCGAGGACGAGGATGCGTTCGATGTCGCCGGTGCGGCTGGGGCCGGTGACCAGGGAGATCATCGAGGGCCAGCCTTCGCCGTGGAGTTCGCGGATCCGCTGGAAGGCGTCGGTCAGGTCGCCGACCAGTTGGTCGCGGCGGGCCAGGACCACGTGATGGGGCGGCAGCACGGAAAGGGCCCGGCCGCCGGTGGTGCGGCTGTTGACCACAAGGGTCCCGGTCTGGGCGACGAGCACGTCGCAGGTGGTGATCCCGGCGTCGCAGCGTTCGAGGTCCTCGGGATCGTAACCGCCGTCGGTGGTCCGTGAAGGGATGCCGAGTGATGGGACCACGGCGTCGGTCAAGGTGGCGCGGTGGGTGGCGATCTGTTTCCAGCCCTCCGCCGCGGCGATCTCGGACAGCTTCGCGCGGGCGGCGGCCTCGTCGGCCAGCAGATGGAAGTCGGTCTTGAGGTCGGCAGACGCGGCGGCGAAGCGTTCGAGGTGTTCGGCCGGGGAGTCTCCTCCCGGGGGCAGCCAGGCGCGGGCCTGTTGGACCGGACGCAGGGGAATGCGGCCCGACATCGGGGACGGAGCCGGAGCCGGAGCGGCTTCGTGATGACCATGGGAACCCGGTTTCGGCGCCGGGACCCGGAGCGCCTCGCGGATGCGGGCGAGGATGCGTTCGCGACCGTTCATCGGCGTTCCCTCCACCATTCCTTGAAGCTCACCGGGGCCACCGGCGGGAGCGACCGGGTGGTCGTCCACGACCTCACCGGATCCAGCACCGTGCCCTCGGTGGCCTTGCGGAGCGGTTCGAAGATGCGTCCGCACTCCTTGGCGAGGTGGTAGAGGGACGGGTTGTTCATGAGGAAGGCGTGCAGTCGCCACGCGAGACGTTCGAACGGCGAAGGCTTCTCCGAGGCCGCGTTGCGGCGGTTCTGGAGCAGGTGGTGGTGGAGGTCGATGCGCACCGGACAGGCCTCGGTGCAGGCGCCGCAGAGGGAGGAGGAGTTGCTGAGGTGCTTCCAGTCCTGGAGTCCGCGCAGGTGGGGCGTGATGACGCTGCCGACGGGACCGCTGTAGGTGGTGCCATAGGTGTGC
>CAIYXO010000520.1 GCA_903930165.1 uncultured Verrucomicrobiota bacterium
CGGCGCTGCGACGCGGACTGAACTTCAAGACGACCCGGGGCCACATGCTCACGCTGACGCCGCCGGTGAACCTTTCCCGTGACGAATGGAAGCAGGCCCTGGCGATCCTCGACGCCTCGATCAGCGAGTGCAGCGCAGGCCTTCGATGAACCCGCAGCACGATCCACTTTCCCCAGCCCGTGGCTGGAGCCGCCGCGACTTCGCCTCTTCGGCCGCCCTCGGATTGGCGGGCCTGTTCACGGGCGGATGCCGTTCCAACGGCTGGAACGGGACGGCGTGGGAGGATCGGACCTTGGCCGATCTGCGGTCGGCGCTGGCCTCGGGGACTGTCTCCGAGGAGAAGCTGGTCGCGCTCTGCCTCCAAAGGATCGCCCGCTTGGATCGGGAAGGGCCGGCATTGCACGCCGTCATCGCGACCAACCCCGACGCGATGACCGGGGCCCGAAGACTCTCGGCGCTGCGGAAGTCCGGCCGCGCAACCGGCCCGCTGCACGGCATGCCGGTGCTGGTGAAGGACAACATCGACACCGCCGACCGCATGCCCACGACGGGCGGTTCGCTGGCATTGGCTGGGACGTTCGCTCCGCAGGACGCCTTCGTCGTCCGTCGCCTGCGCGACGCGGGCGCGGTGATCCTCGGGAAGGCGAACCTCAGCGAGTGGGCCAACTTCCGCTCCGGCCGCTCGGTCAGCGGCTGGAGCGCCACGGGCGGACAGACGCGCAACCCGTACGCCCTGGCGCGGACGCCTTGGGGATCCAGCGCGGGTTCCGCCGCCGCGGTCGCCGCCGGCTACTGCCCGGTCGCCGTCGGCACCGAGACCAACGGCTCGATCATTGCGCCATCGGCCGCCTGCTCCATCGTGGGACTCAAGCCCACCGTCGGACTGGTCAGCCGATCCGGGATCATCCCCATCGCCGAAAGCCAGGATACCGCCGGCCCCATGGCCCGCACCGTCGCCGACGCGGCGACCCTCCTGGGAATCCTCGCCGGAATCGACCCGAAGGATCCGGCGACTGCCGAGGCCGCGGGTCACCTCCACACGGACTACACGTCGTTCCTCAAGGTCGATTCCCTGCGTGGAAAACGGATCGGCGTGGCCCGCCAGTACTTCGGCTACCACCCCGAGGTCGACCGCCTCATCGAAGGCCATTTCCGGATCCTCCGCGAACTCGGCGCCGAGCTGGTGGACCCGGTGGAGTTCCCCAACCACGAGGCGATCCACGAGGGCAACTTCCGCGTGATGCTGCACGAGTTCCGGCGGGGACTCGCCGCGTACTTCGCCACCCGGGACGACACGGTCCGGGTGCGTTCCATCGCCGACCTGATCGCCTTCAACCTCGCCCACGCCGACCGGGAGCTGTCGGTGTTCGGACAGGAGATCCTCCTCCAGGCCGAGAAGGACCCAGAGCTTTCCGAGGCGGAACATCGGCGTCTTCGCGACCGCTGTCGTGACCGCGCCCGGAACCAGTGCATCGAAGGCGTGATGGCCCTACACCAACTGGACGCCTTCCTCGCGCCGTCCGGCGCACCGCCAACCCACATCGACCCGGTCAACCGCGACCACTACGTGGGCGGCTGCACCAGCCTGCCGGCCATCGCCGGTTGTCCGCACCTGACCGTCCCCGCCGGCTATGTGGGTGGACTGCCCGTCGGCCTTTCCTTCTTCGGCGCCCGCTGGACGGAAGGTCCGTTGCTGGGCTTCGGCCACGCCTTCGAACAGGCCACCCAAGCCCGCCGAAAGCCCCGGTTCCTCCGCGACGTGCCGATGGGCTGATGCGTTCGCCCGCGGGGAATGGGCGAGTTCGGGCCTTGTTTGGCCAGCTTCGTTCCGAGTTCCAATGGGTCACGTT
The DNA here is from genome assembly GCA_903930165.1 of uncultured Verrucomicrobiota bacterium. GTDB lineage: Bacteria > Verrucomicrobiota > Verrucomicrobiia > Limisphaerales > UBA9464 > SXXZ01. The sequence continues at coordinate 1,851 of CAIYXO010000520.1, forward strand.
CTCTGGCCTATCGGCAATCGGTCAGAATCAACGTCAGTTCGTGTTCGCCTCCAAAAGCACGAGGGTACTCGCTCACTCCACGACGCTCGCGCGAACCGCCACAGCCTCTCTCACGGGCGGGCCTCGGTGCCTGGCTTGGCTACGACTCCTTCCGCGTTGGGATCAGGTCCATCGTCCGGCTCGGGCATACGCCACCGGGAAATGTTCAGGATCCGTCCAGCGACGGCCCTGAAACCCCCTTCCCCTTCGCGGCTTGGCGCATTTGCGTGAGGTCTGAGTCCGCTCCCATGGAACCGTTCCGTGGAGGCCGCGATTCCCCGTTTCGCCTTCCGGCGCATCCATGTTCTCCTCACGGGCCATGTCGAAGGACGTCATCCGCGTGGTGGGCGCGCGGCAGCACAACCTCAAGAACCTGTCGCTCGTCATCCCGCGCGACCGGCTCGTGGTCTTCACCGGGCCCAGCGGCTCCGGGAAGTCCTCCCTCGCCTTCGACACGCTCTTCGCCGAGGGACAACGCAAGTACGTGGAGTCGCTCTCGGCCTACGCCCGGCAGTTCCTCGACCAGCTCCAGAAGCCCGACGTCGACCACATCGAGGGCCTCTCCCCGGCGATCGCCATCGAACAGCGCACCAGCGGCACCAACCCGCGCTCGACCAGCGCGACGACCACCGAGATCTACGACTACCTCCGCCTGCTCTACGCGAACCTCGGACAGCCCCACGACCCGGAAACCGGCATGCCGATGTCCAGCCAGTCGGCCTCGGAGATCGTCGACCGCATCGCTCTCCTCCCGCCACGGACGCGCCTGATGCTCCTCGCCCCGGTCGTGGAGGAGCAGCGGGGCGAGTTCCGCGACGTGCTGGAGCGGCTCCAACGGGAGGGCTTCGTCCGCGCGCGCGTCGACGGCCAGATCCAGGAACTCAACCCGAAGAACCCGGTCCGTCTTGACGCCAAGTCCCAGCACACCATCGAGGCCGTCGTGGACCGCATCGTCGTGGCCGAGGGCGTCCGCGTGCGGCTGGCGGACTCCGTGGAGACGGCGCTGCGCTGGGGCGAGGGACGTCTCCGCACGCTGCACCAGGATCCCGACCAGCCCACGGGTCCATGGATCGAGACGTTGCACTCCACGAAGATGTTTTCGCCGTCCACGGGCCGTTCCTTCGACACGCCCACACCCCAGCACTTCTCGTTCAATTCCCCCAAGGGCGCCTGCCCGGTCTGCCATGGCCTCGGCCAGAAGCTGGTGTTCGATCCGGCGCTGATCGTCCCCGACGAGACCAAGTCCCTCGACGACGGCGCCGTGCAGCCGTACCGGCGGATGGGCGGCAAGAAGATGGTCAGCTACTACAAGGGCCTGCTGAAGGGCGTCGCGACGCATTGCGCCACGCCGATGGACCGTCCGTGGAAGGAGCTGTCCGACACCTTCAAGCAGAAGCTGCTGCACGGGACCGGAACCGCGGAGGTCGAGTTCTGGTTCATGTCCGGCGGTGCGCCGAAGAAGACGAGCAAACCGTTCGAAGGGGTCCTTCCGAACCTCGAGCGCCTCTACAAGGAGAGCGAGAGCGAGTTCACCCGCAACCGTCTCAAGGCCTACATGACGCTGCATCCCTGCGACGCCTGCGGCGGAAGGCGCCTGAAGCCCGAGGCCTTGGCGATCACGCTTCCCAGTCCGGAATCCGAGATCCGGAATCCGAAATCGACGGTGCCCGGCCACAGCATCGCGGACTTCTGCGCGCTCTCCATCGACGGAGCGCACGCATTCCTCGGTGGACTGGTGTTGAACGACTACCAGCGCAAGGTCGCCGGGGAGGTCGTGGCGGAGATCCGCAAGCGCCTGGGGTTCATGATCGAGGTCGGCCTGGGATACCTGACCCTGGACCGCGAGAGCGGCACCCTGAGCGGCGGCGAGGCGCAGCGCATCCGGCTCGCGACCCAGATCGGCGCGGGACTCGTCGGCGTGCTCTACATCCTCGACGAACCCAGCATCGGCCTGCACCAGCGGGACAACGAGCGTCTGCTGGAAACCCTGCGTCGACTGAGGGACGCGGGGAACTCGGTGATCGTGGTCGAGCACGACGAGGACACCATCCGGGCCGCCGACCACGTCGTGGACATGGGTCCCGGCGCGGGCACACGGGGCGGCGAGATCGTGGCCCAGGGCACGCCCGCCGAGATCATGGCCTCGCCGAAGTCGGTCACCGGACGTTACCTCTCCGGGGACCTCTCGATCCCCGTTCCCCGCCAACGGATCCGGCCGCGCGAGGACAAGGGATGGATCGAGATCCTCGGCGCGACCGAGAACAACCTGAGGAACGTGGACGTCCGCATCCCGCTGGGGACCATGACCTGCGTCACCGGCGTCAGCGGCAGCGGCAAGTCGACGTTGGTGGACGACATCCTCCGCCGCGCCGTGTTCCGTCAGTGGTACGGATCCAAGGAACGGCCCGGCGCCCATCGCGAGATCCGCAACCTGGAGCTCCTGGAGAAGTGCGTCGTCGTCGACCAGACCCCGATCGGCCGCACGCCCCGTTCCAATCCGGCCACCTACACCGGGATGTTCAACGAGATCCGCGACCTCTTCTCGTCCGTGCCGGCGGCCCGGGTGCGCGGCTACGACGCCGGACGCTTCAGCTTCAACGTGAAGGGCGGGCGCTGTGAGAAGTGCGAGGGCGACGGCGTGCTGAAGATCGAGATGCACTTCCTGCCGCCGGTCTACGTCACCTGCGAGGCGTGCGCCGGGAAGCGGTACAACCGGGAAACCCTCGAGATCACCTACAAGGGACTCAACATCGCCGACGTCCTCCAGCTGACCGTCGACGAGGCGGTGAACTTCTTCCGCGCGGTTCCCAAGCTGCATGCTCCCTGCCTGACGTTGGCCGAGGTGGGGCTGGGCTACCTGCGGCTGGGGCAGTCGGCGACGACGCTGTCGGGCGGCGAAGCCCAGCGTCTGAAGCTGGCCGCCGAGCTGTCCCGACGGCAGAGCGGACGCGTCCTGTACCTGCTGGACGAGCCGACCACCGGCCTGCATTTCGCCGACGTGGCGAAGCTGCTCGAGGTCCTCTTCAAGCTGCGCAGCTCCGGCAACACCCTGGTCGTCATCGAGCACAACCTCGACGTCATCAAGGTGGCCGACTGGGTCATCGACCTCGGTCCCGAGGGCGGCGCCGGTGGCGGACGCATCCTCGCCGAGGGTCCGCCCGAGGTGGTCGCCGCGACTCCGGCCAGCCACACGGGACGGTTCCTCAAGCGGTTGCTGGCATCCGCGCCCGTCTCCAGCCGTTGACGCGCGACCGGTTCACCCCAACTTGCGCCCATGCTGCGTCTCGAAGACCTCGCGGAACTGGCCACCACCCATGCGGAATCGTTGAAGGCCCGGGTCGCCTCCTTCGATCTGCGCGGCCGCCGTTTCGACGGCAACGCGCGTCCCGAACTGATGGGCGTGATCAACCTCTCGGCCGACTCGTGGTACCGCGAGAGTGTCGTGCTCACGGCCGACGCGGCGATCCGGCGCGGCAGGGTCCTCGCCGCCCAAGGCGCCGCGCTGCTGGACATCGGCGCCGAATCCACGTTGGCCCATGCGGCCCGGGTCGATGACGCCGCCCAGAACTCGAAGTTGCTCCCGGTGGTGCGCCAATTGGCCTCCGAAGGGCATCTGGTCTCGGTCGAGACCTACCATCCGACCGTCACCCGCGCCTGCCTGGAGGCCGGGGCCGCGGTCCTGAATCTCACCGGCAACGACCGGAGCGACGAGATGTTCCGCATGGTGGCCGACCACGACGCCGCGGTGATCCTGTGCCACGTCCAGGGCGACAACGTCCGACAGGTCGGCGACCTCGACCTGGGTGCGGATCCCGCCGCGATGCTGCACGACCACTTCGCGCGACAGATCGAGGCGGCCCAGCGGAACGGTGTGACCAAGCTCTGGATCGATCCCGGACTCGGGTTCTACTACCGCAACCTCGGGGACTCCGCGACGCGCATCCGCCACCAGATGCGGGTTTTCCTGAACACCTTCCGGCTGCGGACGCTGGGCTTCCCGACCTGCCACGCGCTGCCACACGCCTTCGAGTGCTTCGAGGACGAGGTCCGCAGCGCGGAACCCTTCTTCGCCGTGCTGGCGACGCTGGGACGCACGGACCTGCTCCGTACCCATGAGGTCCCTCGGACCCGCGCGGTGCTCGGGACGCTCGGGGTCTGGTAGGGGCCACCCGCGCTCACGGGCGTCGGCCGCCGGTTGGTGGTGTCGCTCCGGCCCGGCACGATCGGTGCCCATGAACCCGAACGAGGACCCGACGTTCCGCACGCGTGCCAGCCTTCTCCAACGTCTCCAGGACAACGGCGACGACCGGTCGTGGCGGGAGTTCTTCGACCGCTATTGGCGTCTGATCTTCTCCTTCGCCCGCCGGGCCGGTCTCTCGGAGGCGGACGCCGAGGACGTGGTCCAGGAGGTGATGATCTCGCTCGCACGGAACGTGAAGGAGTTCCGCTACGAACCGGGTCGGGGTTCGTTCAAGTCGTGGTTGCTGGTCGTCACCAAGAACCGGATCATCGACGTCCGGCGCCGGCAGGCGCGCTGGTCCGAACGGTTCGAGGCCATGGCCGAATCGCCGACACGGGCCGGCGAGCAGGAGGACCACTGCGACCCGAACCCGTCGCCGTTGGACCGGGTGTGGCTTGAGGAGTGGGAGTCGCACCTGCTTCAAAGCGCGCTGGCCGCCGTCCGCGGGCAGGTCGCCGAGAAGCAATACCTGATGTACGAGATGCATGTCCTCCAGGAAGTCCCGCTTGCGCGGGTCGCGGCGAACCTCCAGACCTCCGCCATGAGCGTCTATCTCGCCAAGCATCGCGTGGGCAAACGCCTGCGCGTGGAGCTGGAGAAGGCCCGCGAGAGGCTCGATCCACGGTGAACCCGCCCGACCCCTTCTCTCGTCCCGCGCCGGCGATCCCGGACCACCGGCTCGTCCGCATCGTCGGACGCGGCAGCTACGGCGAGGTCTGGCTGGCCTTCAACATCATGGGCACGCCCCGGGCCGTGAAGATCGTGCGCCGTGACGCCTTCGAGACCCCCGTCCCCTACGAGCGCGAATTCGCCGGCATCCGGCGGTACGAGCCGATCTCCCGCACCTCGGGCGGACTCGTCCAGGTGCTGCACGTGGGGCGGGACGACGAGGCCGGATTCTTCTACTACGTGATGGAGCTCGCGGATCCGGTGGATCCCGCCGTCGACGCGCAGGCGGGTACCGACGGGTATTCGCGGGATTACGAGCCGCGCACGCTCCGTTCGGACCTGAGGCGCTCCGGCCGCCTTCCCGTGGCGGACTGCGTCGAGGCCGGCCTGGCCATCGCCGAGGGCCTGAGCCGCCTGCACGGCGCAGGACTGGTCCACCGCGACGTCAAACCTTCCAACATCATCTTCGTCAACGGCCGGGCACGCCTCGCCGACATCGGCCTCGTGGGCGAGGCGAAGGAAGGATCCACGCTGGTGGGCACCACCGGCTACATCCCGCCCGAGGGACCGGGGAGTCCCCGGGGGGACCTCTTCGCGCTCGGCAAGGTCCTCTATGAGGCGGCCACCGGGAACGAGCTGGCCCGGTTCCCGGCCTCTCCGCCGGACTGGACCGCACCCGGCCACGAGGCCGCGTGGGAACTGCTTGAGATCGTGCTGCAGCTCTGCTCGACGGATCCGGCCCGACGTCATGCCGACGCCGCGATCCTCGCTTCCGAACTCGCACTGCTCCGCGGCGGGCAGTCGGTCCGCCGCCTCCGGAACCTCGAGCGCCGCATGAAGACGGCCCGCCGCGCGGCGGCCGCGGGTCTCGCGCTGCTCGGGATCGTCGCCGTCGCCCTCACGGTCGTCCGCTCCCAGGAACGTCAGGCCCGCGAGAACCTACGGCGGTCGGAGGAGGACCGTTTCGGACTGCTTCTCGCCCAGTCGCAGGCAACCCGCTTCTCCTCCCTCCCGGACCGCCGGAAGTCCGCCCTCGACGCCCTCCAGCGGGCCGCGGCGCTGCGGCCGGGATCGCCGGAACTCCGCGACGAGGCCATCGCCGCCCTCATGATCCCAGCTCTCCGCACGGAACGGACCTGGGAACACACGCCCGGCGGCGGACACAGCCGCGGGATCTTCGACGATTCCGTGACGCTCTTCGCCCAGGCCCGCACGGACGGATCGATCGAGGTCGTCCGGACCCTCGACGGCAGCCGCCTCCGCCGCCTCGACCCGCCGGCTCCCGGACTCGGCCTGAACTACGTCGATCCCTTCAGCGGTGACGCCCGGTGGCTGCTCGCGCGGGACGCCTCGAACGTGATGCATGTCCTGCCGGTATCCGGCGGGCCGCCGGTCGCCAGCGTGCGTCTCGACCCGGTCTGGATGGCCCGGGACTTCACCCGGGACGGACGCTGGCTGGCCGTGGGCCGCAACGACCGGTCCGGTGAGCTGATCCCGTTGGGGCACGAGGCACCCCGTCGGCACATCCCCATCGGCCTGATGATGGACGGCTTCGTGGCAAGCCCGGACGGACGCTGGATCGCCGCCCACGACTCCGACACCAACCAGGTGGCCCTGGTCGACCTGCGGACGGATTCCGTGGCCCACCGCATCTTCCTCCCCCCGGCGGAACAGGCGCGGCACGTGATGTGGAACGCGGACGCCTCGCTGCTCGCGGTCGCCTCCGACTTCCAGACCTACATCTGGAAGGTCTCCGAACCGGACCGGCCCCTGAGGGTGCTCGCGCGGCATGAGCGGGTCATGTATGGCGTGGCGTTCTCCCCCGACAGCGCGTGGCTGCTCACCGCCGCCCGGGACCGTCAGGCGCGCATCTGGAACTGGTCCACCGGCACCCTGCTCGCCGAACACCGCGGTTGGGGCGTGGGCATCCTCTGGTCGCGGGACGGGCGTTGGATCGGCTGGCGCAATCCGGAACGCTTCGAGCTGCTCGAGTTCATCCCGCCCACCGGCTGGACCGTCTGCCACGAACCGCCACCGCCGATCGACACCGACGACAACATCGGCCCCGCCGCCGCGGCCTTCTCCCCGGACGGACAGTGGATCGCCACCGCCTCCTTCGACGCCATCCGGCTCCATGCGGTCCGCGGCGGGATGCCGGTGCTGGAATGGCCGGCGCCGGCGGGCCAGGCCATCTCGTGGACCGAGAACGGCCAAGGGCTTTGGGCCGTTGCCAGCGACCGAAGGCTGGAACTCGGACTCCAGCTCTCCCCGGACGGAAGCCGCTGGAACGCAAGCCTCGTCCGTTCGGATCCGATCCCAGGTCCGGGTCAGGCCCAGATCGGCGCCGACGGCCGATGCTGGATCGTCTCCACCAACGGCGCCGCCTTCGGCCGCCCAGGCCAGCCCTGGACCACCGTCGATGGCGTCTTGGAGTTCCCGGCTCTTTCAGCGGACGCAACCTGGGTCGCCGGCACCGACGCCGCCGACCTCCCCGTCTGGATGGCCGAAACGGAATTGGAAGACTTCCCGGTGCCGTCCGACTTCCCCTCGGACGAAGCGGCCCTCGGCATCCCCGGCGACATCGCCGTGGTCCCCGAACGCAGCCTGGTCGTCCGGGCCTACGGCCGCGGCGTGGTGGCATGGGACATGGACACCGGCTCGGTGCGATGGCAGACGCTGCTCGACGCCGACGGAACCTTCGGGAACCTCGCCCGGTCTCCCGACGGCGCGACGGTCGCCGTCACCCTGGGTTCCCGCGAGGTCCAGCTCCTGTCCACCGAGGACGGCTCGGTCGGCGCACGGCTGAAGCCACCCGAGCTCCAGCGCGTCACCAGCCTGGTCTTTTCACCGGACGGCCGGAGCCTGGCCGCCACCTGCGCCAGCCACGTCACCTACGTCTGGAACCTGACCTCGCTGAAGTTCGCGGTCTCGCAGTTGGGGATCCGTTGGTGAAACCGGGGTCCGGCCGCCGCGGAAAACCTTCACCGGAAGAGGCGCAACACCGCCTCCAGCCCGCAGAAGCGGATGGAATGGGTGGCCTGCCGCCGCACCACCGGCTTCGCGCGGAACGCGATCCCGACACCCGCAGCCGCCATCATCGCCAAGTCGTTGGCCCCGTCGCCGATGGCGATGGCCTGACCCGGTTCCACCCCAAGCTCGGCGCACATCCGTCGCAGCTCGGTCGCCTTCCGTTCGGCATCCACGATCTCTCCCAAGACCCGGCCGGTGAGCCGCCCGCCCTGGATCTCGAGCACGTTGGCCACGGCCCGGTCCAGTCCCAGGCGGCGTTGGAGCCGCTCGGTGAAGAAGGTGAAGCCGCCGGAGACGAGCAGCGTCTTCAGGTCGGCCGAACGCAACCCGTCCAACATCGCCTCCGCTCCCGGAGAAAGCCTCAACCGCTCGTCGTAGACACGCTGGAGGGCGGATTCCTCGAGCCCTTCGAGCAGGGCCACCCTGCGACGCAACGCCGAGGGGAAGTCGAGCTCCCCGCGCATCGCCGCCTCGGTGATGGCCGACACCTGGGGCTTCACGCCGACCATGTCGGCGATCTCGTCGATGCACTCGATCGCGATGAGCGTCGAGTCCATGTCCATGACGACCAGGCGGTGGTCCCGGAGCATCCGGTCCGAGGGCACCCAGGCCACGTCCGCGCCGTGTTCCTCGGCGAGGGTCTCGAAGGAGGGATCCACGGCGACGCCTTCCCAGCGAAGGGCCGCGGCCGAGAGCCGTGTGGAGGGGCGCCCGATGAGGGATGCGAGCCGCGGCTCGAGCGCTTCGAGCGGCTGGGGTGACTGGACAACCAGGTCGGTCATTCGGGGGCGGAGGATGCGGGCGCGTCGCGGTTCCGTCACCCAACTTTCCCTTGGCTGGGCCGCGGAAATGCCCGTTGCTAGGATCACACAGGCCCGAGATGAAAACGTTCCGACAGCTAGCACCGTTCGCCGCCGCCGTCGCCGCCGCCAGCTCCCTGGCCGTCACCGAGGCGGAGGCCAAGGGATCGGCCAAGCACGTGGTGATGGTGGTGTTCGACGGGATGCGCCCCGACTACATCCGGCCGCAGTACTGTCCGAACCTCTATTCCCTCGCCACCAACGGCGTCTTCTTCCGCAAGCACCACCCGGCCTTCGTCAGCACCACCATCGTCAACGGCACCGCCCTCGCCACCGGCACCCACCCCGGACGCAGCGGCATCATCGCCAACAGCGACTACCGCCAGGAGCTCAACTTCCTCTCGCCGGTCGCCTCGGAGGTGCTCGACACCATCCGCCGCGGCGACCTCCTGACCGGCGGCAAGTACGTGTCCGTCGACACCCTCGCCGAGATCATCCAGGACGCCGGCCACCACACCTACATCGCCGGGACGAAGTCGGTGACGCTCCTGCACGACCGAGGCGTGCGGAAGACGGACACCGAGGCGCACAAGAACTCGGTCACGCTGGGACGCGGCCTCTCGATGCCCCGGGCCGCGGGCGACACGTTGAAGAAGGCCAACGACGACAAGGGATTCCCTGACGCCTTCACCACCCCGAACGTGGGAAGCGACGCATGGACGACCCGGGCCCTGGTTAAGGGCCTCTGGAAGAAGGGAGTGCCGAAGTACTCGGTCCTCTGGCTGAGCGATCCCGACCTGACCCAGCACGCCAAGGGTGTCGGCGCGAAGGAATCCCTGGAGGCCATCGCCACCAGCGACCGCCACCTCGGGGACCTGCTGAAGGAGCTCGACGATCGGAAGCTGCGGGACCAGACGGACATCTTCGTCGTCTCCGACCACGGCTTCACCAACATCGACCGCGAGGCGGACATCGTCACGGCGCTCAAGAACGCCAAGCTCAACGCCTCCACCCGCAACGACAACCCGGAGAAGGGCGACGTGCTGGTGGTGAACCTCGGCGGATCGGCACTCGTGTACGTCATCGACCGCGACGAGGCGGTGATCCGCAAGACCGCCGACGTCCTGCAGCAGTGCGACTTCACCGGCACCCTGTTCTCACGGCTGCCGATCGAGGGGACCTTCCCGCTCGAACTTGTCCGCTACAACGGCTCGGTGAAGGGAAGCCCGGACTTCGTGGTCTCGATGCGGTGGAACGGAAACGCGAACGAGGCCGGGGTCGCAGGCCTTCTCGTCTCCACGGGCGGCGGACGCCCCGGTGGAACGCACGGTTCCCTGAGCCGCTACGACATGAACAACACCCTCGTCGCCTCGGGACCGGACCTGAAGCGGGGAGTCGTCAGCGACGTGCCCAGCGGCAACATCGACCTCGCCCCGACCATCCTCGAACTGCTCGGCATCGCGATCCCGCAGCACGTGGAAGGCCGGGTTCTCAGAGAGGCGTTCGTCCAGTCCGACGCCAAGCCGGTGGTCAAGGAACAGCGCCACGAGGCCCGGCGGCGCATCGGTTACCTCGAATGGAACCAGTACCTCCAGACAAGCGAGGTCGACGGCGCGCTCTACTTCGATGAGGGCAACGGTTCGGTCACCTTCCCCTGAGTCCGCCATAACCCGACTCGCAACACCGATGCCCCTCTACGAATACGAACTGTGCGACGGCGACTGCGCCGCGTGCGGCGGGAAGTTCACCCTCCGTCGTCCCATCACCGCCCCGGCGCTGAGCGCCTGCCCCGCCTGCCGCAAGCCGGTGCGGCGGATCATCAGCAGCTTCAGCACACCCACCCACCTGAAGCCCCTGTCCATCACCGACGCAAAGAAGGCGGGCTTCACCGTGCTGAAGAAGACCTCGAAGGGGGAATACGAGCGCCAGTGATCTCTTCCAGGCGTAGGATCAGAAGTGTTCCGGATCGCGCCTGAGAAGACGTCCGCGACCCGGGGTACCGACGAAGCGTCCGTCCCGGGCCGAGACCTCGCCCCGAACCGTCACGACCCGCGCACGTCCCTCGAGTTGCCACCCCTCGAACGCGCTGTAGTCGACGTTCATCTGGTGGGTCGCCGCCGAGATCGTTCCCCGGTAGGCGGGATCGAAGACCACCAGGTCGGCGTCGGCACCCGGCTGGATCGTCCCCTTGCGCGGGAACAACCCGAACTGCTTCGCCGCCCGCGTGCTCGCGACGTCGACGAAGGTGTTCAGGTCGAACCGCCCCTTCCGGACTCCGTGGGTGTACAGGAGGTTCACCCGGTCCTCGAGCGAAGGAATCCCGTTCGGGATCCGGGTGAAATCCTCGCGGCCCATCGACTTCTGTGAGGCGAAGTCGAACGGCGCATGGTCGGTCGCCACCGTCTGGATGAGCCCGTCGCGCAGGCCGGCCCAGAGGACTTCCTGGTTCCGGAGGTCCCGCAGCGGCGGTGACATCACGTACTTGGCCCCCTCGAAGTCGGGGCGCTCGGCGTAGGACTTGTCGAGCAGCAGGTACTGGATGAGCGTCTCGATGCCCACCCTCACGCCCCGCTGGCGCGCCGCGACCGCCTTCTCCAACGCCTCCCGGCAACTCAGGTGCACGATGTAGGTCGCCGCGCCCGTCATCTCCGCGAAGGTCATCAGGTGGTGCACGCCCTCCGCCTCCACCAGCGGCGGACGGCTTTCGTGGTGCTGACCCGGACCCGTGAGGCCTGCCGCCAGCAGCTCGCGGCTGCGCTCGGCGACCAGGGTCTCGTTCTCGCAGTGGGCCGCCACCACCACTCCGAGCTCCTTCGCCAGCTTCAAGGTCCGGTACAACTCGGTGTCGTCGATCCCGAACGCCCCCTTGTAGGCCAGGAAGATCTTGAAGCTGGAAACTCCACGCCGGACCACCTCACGCAGTTCCTCCGCGGTGCCGTCGTCGAACCGCGTCACCCCCATGTGGAACGAGTAGTCGCAGGCGGATTGCCCCTCGGCCTTCGAGCTCCAGATGTCCAGTCCCTCCAAGGTGCCCTGGGAACGCCCGGGACACACCATCTCGATCAGCGTGGTCGTCCCGCCCGCCAAGGCGGCCCGGCTGCCGGTGTCCCACGTGTCCTTCGAAAAGGTCCCCATGAAGGGAAGGTAGATGTGGACGTGCGGGTCGATGAACCCCGGGAACACGTGGCAACCGGCGGCGTCCACCACCGTGGCACCCGGGATCGCGGGAAGATCCTTCCCGATCCGGGTGATCGTCTCGCCCTCGCACCAGATGTCCGCGGTGTACCGGGAGTCGGCGGTGACGATCTCCCCGTTTCGAATCAGCAAGGCCATGGCGGAAAAAGGATGACGGCGTGATCAGCCCCGGGACAGCGCGTCCGACTGCCGGACGAACTCGTCACCGGTCCAGTCGGTGTCGCTGCGCACGCCCCGGGCGGCATCGGCCTCCCGGTCCGCGGCCTTCCTCGCCGCCTGGAGCCGGACCAGCTCCGCATGCGTGGTGAGGTACGGCAGGCTGCGGCCGCGGAAATCCCCGAGCGTCTCGAACCCGTGTCGTTCCATGAACGCGAGCAACTCCTCCTGCATGCGGGCGACGCAGCCGTAGCCGTGCTTCATGACCCCGGTGCAGACCTGCACGGTGTCCGCACCGAGCAGCAGGAACTCCGCGGCATCCCTGCCGGATTCGATGCCGCCGATCCCGGAAAGCGTCCGCCCGGGGAACTCGTCGCGGATCATCGCCGCCAGCTCCGCCACCATCCTCAACGCCACCGGCTTCACCGCCTTCGAGGAGTACCCGCCCGGAGTCGAATACCCTTCCACCGTCGGCTCCGGACGGAGCGTCTCCAGGTTGACGGACAGGATGCTGCGCAGCGTGTTGATGGCGCTGATCCCGGTCGCCCCTCCGGCCAACGCCGCCCGAGAGGGATCCTCGATGTGTGTGATGTTCGGGGTCATCTTCGCCCAGACCGGGCGTTTCGTGGCCTCGCGCACCCACCCACACACCTCACGGAGGATCTCCGGGTTCTGCCCCATCGCCGACCCCATCTTCCGTTCCGGCAGCCCGTGCGGGCAGGAGAAGTTCAGCTCGAAGCCGTCCACGCCCGTCTCCTCGCAGCGACCCACGATCTCCATCCAGGCGTCCTTCCGGTACTCCTCCATCACGGACGCGATGAGGACCCGGTCGGGGAACTCGTCCTTCAGCGCGCGGAACTCGTCGAGCCAATGCCCGAAGGGGCGGTCGCTGATCAGTTCGATGTTCTCCCACCCGATCACCTCCCCGTTCCCGGCATGGAGCCGGGCGTAGCGGGGGGAGACGTTGACCACCTTCGACGCGTCGAGGCTCACCGTCTTGGCGACCACCGCACCCCACCCCTCGCGGAAGGCCCGGGCGATGACGTTCCGGTTCGTCCCCGGAGGTCCCGAGGCGATCACGAAGGGGTTGGGAAGACGGAGTCCGTCGACGACTGTGGCCAGCGTGGGCATGGAGCTTTTCTCTTCTGTCCGTCCCGACGTCCGCGGAAGGTTGGCTCCCTGTGGAAGTCAGTCCGAAGGCTACTGATCGCCGACAATTGGAATCCGGTCCATGCAAAGTCAACCCGACCCAAGACGCGTCCTGAG
>CAIYXO010000521.1 GCA_903930165.1 uncultured Verrucomicrobiota bacterium
CAAGGACGCCCCGCATCGCAAGCCGACCGACCCGGCCCCGGACGCCACCCTGCAGCCGCGTCTGCTCGCCGCACTCGATCGCCTCGACTGGAACCGCCTCGATGCCCGCCAGCAGCTGGACCTGCTCCGTGCCTACAGCCTGGCATTGACCCGTCTGGGACGCCCCGATGCGGCCACCGTCGCCGCGCTCGGACGCAAGTTCGAGCCGCTGTTCCCCTCGAAGAACCGCTTCCTCAACGCGGAACTGGCCCCGATGCTTGTCTATCTCGAGACGCCCTCGGCCGCCTCCAAGCTTTCCGCCGCCCTCGCCTCCGCCCCTTCCCAGGAAGAACAGCTGGACCTCGCCCGGGCGCTCCGGATGTTGAAGACCGGCTGGACCTTGGATCAGCGTCGCGCCTACTTCGCCTGGTTCCTCAAGGCCGCCAACTTCCGCGGCGGCTCCTCGCTCTCGGGCTTCCTGCGCGACATCAAGAACGACGCCGTCGCCACCCTCTCGGCCTCCGAGAAGACCCAGCTCGCCGACGTCCTCAACGCCCAACCGCCCAAGCGCAACGTCCTGGAGAACCTGCTCGCCGGCCGGGCGACGGTGAAGGAATGGGCCATGGCGGACTTCGACGGCTCGCTCGCCAAGAGCCTCCGCACCGGACGCAACCTCGAGCGCGGCCGCTCGCTCTTCGGTGCGGTCGGCTGCTTCAACTGCCACCGCTTCGCGACCGAAGGCGGCGCCGTCGGGCCCGACCTCACCGGCGTCTCTGGCCGCTTCAGCCCCCACGACCTCCTCGAGTCCATCGTCGATCCCGCCAAGGAGATCAGTGACCAGTACGGCCAGGTGGTTATCACCAAGAAGGACGGCGGCACCGTCATTGGCCGCGTCGCCAACCTCAACGGCGACGGCATCATGATGATGACCGACATGTTCGACCCCAACGGCTTCACCAACGTGAACCGCAAGGACATCGAGAGCATCGAGAACTCCAAGGTCTCCCCGATGCCGGAGGGCCTGCTGAACACGCTCCAGAAGGACGAGATCCTCGATCTGCTGGCCTACCTGCTCTCCGGCGGCCAGACGACCGCGAAACGCTGAGCGGTTTTCGCAGGCAGGTTCACTCCCCGTCCGGCACAGGTCGCCGGACGGGGACTCCTGCGGCTGGACGTCTGAACCGCCGATGCGGAAGCGAGCGGAACGCCAAACCGCAAAGTCACCGGGAAGTGGGACGAAACCGTCGTATTTCCCTTCAGGAACCCGTCTCCGCCCTGTTGGCGTCTTTGCGAGTTTGCGTGAGGTCGGTCTTTGTGTGAGGTCGGTCTTCGCCCGGTCTGAACAGTTCCGGCTGTTCCGGTGTGCCGCCTTTTCCGACGGCCCCGGGATTCCATGCAAGACCGGCCGACGCCCCCCATGGACTCTCACCCCATACTGTGAAGCAGCAGCATGTCGTCATCGTCGGGGGCGGGGTCATCGGTCTGAGTTGCGCCTACTACTGCGCCCAGGCCGGGCTCCAGATCACGGTCGTCGACCGCAATCCCGAGTCCCGCGACGGCTGTTCCTTCGGCAACGCCGGCATGATCGTGCCGAGCCATTTCGTGCCGCTGGCCGCTCCCGGCATGGTGGCCCTCGGCCTGAAATGGATGTGGAACCCCGAGTCCCCGTTCTACATCCGTCCCCGCCTCGACGCCTCCCTGCTCGCCTGGGCCTACCGGTTCTGGCGCGCTTCGACTCCGGCGCATGTCCAGGCGTCCGCGCCGTTGATCCGCGACCTCAGCCTCGCCAGCCGCACCGCCTTCGAGGAACTCGCCGATCTTCCCGGCAACGACTTCGGCCTCGTCCGAAAGGGGCTGCTGATGCTCTGCCGGACTCCCCACGGCCTTGAGGAGGAGGCGAAGGGAGCCGAACAGGCCCGCAGGCTCGGGATCCCCGCCGATGTCCTCGACCCGGCCGCTGCCGCCGCCCTGGAGCCCGGTGTCCGCATGGACATCGCCGGTGCGGTGCACTACCCGCTCGACTGCCACCTCAGCCCCGACCGGTTCATGGGCGGGCTCAAGCGGGAACTCGACCGCCTCGGCGCCCGGTTCCTGTGGTCCAGCGAGGTCCTGGATTGGAAGTCCTCGGGACAACGCATCGAACGGATCGTCACCTCGAACGGCGAGGTGGCCGGCGACGAATTCCTCCTCTGCGGCGGCTCCTGGTCGCCGGCAACCGCGGCGAAGCTGGATCTCCGCCTCCCGATCCAGGCCGGCAAGGGCTACAGCCTCACCCTGCCCTCCCCCCGTCGCCTTCCCACGCTCTGCTCCATCTTCACCGAGGCGCGCGTCGCGGTGACCCCGATGGGTTCCTCGCTCCGCTTCGGCGGAACCATGGAACTCTCCGGACTCGACGAGCGGATCGACCCGGTCCGCGTCCGCGGAATCATCAAGGCCGTGTCCCGCTACTACCCCGAGTTCGGACCCTCGGACTTCGAGGGCATCCAGCCTTGGCGTGGACTGAGGCCGTGTTCTCCGGACGGCCTTCCCTACATCGGCCGCACCCGCTGCCGCTCCAATCTCACCCTCGCCACCGGGCACGCCATGATGGGACTCAGCCTCGCGCCGGTGACCGGGAAGATCATCGCCGGCCTCCTGACCGACCGGCCGACCGGATTCGACCTCCGCATGCTCGCCCCGGACCGCCACTCCTGAGCCGAGCCGCCTCCGCCGTCATTGGTGGTTCATCCCGTAGCCGCGTTCGCCAGAACACGGGATCCATTCCCGATTCCTGATTCAGGATTCCCGATTTGAGATCATACGTAGCCGAGTTCGCCAGAACACGGACCCTATTCTCAATTCGTGATTCAGGATTCCTGATTCCTCAGAATTCCCGAATCACCCATCACATCCTATCCCGAACCACCCAACGCCCAACATTCAACATTCAACTCACAACG
>CAIYXO010000522.1 GCA_903930165.1 uncultured Verrucomicrobiota bacterium
GCGATTCCGGTCGGTTCGGCGGCCCGGCGGAGCGGGGCGCTTGGCGCTGTCCGATTCTTCCGCCTTCCTTCCGGGGGCGGTCTGAACACACTCCCCGGCCATGGCGGACCGTCCTCTCAGCTCGTTGAACAAGCCCGATGCGACCCTGGAGGCGGCGTTGCGTCCCTCGGCCTTCGACGACTTCACCGGCCAGCCGAAGGTGAAGGAGCGCCTTGAGATCGCCGTGGAGGCGGCCCGGCGACGCAAGGAGCCGTTGGACCACATCCTCCTGAGCGGCCCGCCCGGCCTCGGCAAGACCACCATCGCCAACATCCTCGCCAACGCGATGGGAGCGACGGTGAAGGCGACCTCGGGGCCTACCATCGAGAAGGCGGCCGACCTCGCCGGCCTGCTGACGAACCTGAGCGAGGGGGACGTGCTCTTCATCGACGAGATCCACCGCCTCCAGAAGACCATCGAGGAGTACCTGTATCCGGCGATGGAGGACTTCCGGTTGGACATCATCATCGACCAGGGGCCGAACGCGCGCAGCGTCCGGCTCACCCTCCCGCGGTTCACCCTGATCGGGGCCACGACACGGAGCGGCCTGTTGTCGGCTCCGATGCTGACGCGCTTCGGCATCCGCGAGCGGCTCGACTACTACACGGCGGAGCAGCTGCAGGGGATCATCCTCCGAGGCGCACGCCTGCTGAAGATCGAGACCGATCCCGCGGGAGCCCTGGAGATCGCGCGTCGCAGCCGTGGGACTCCCCGCATCGCCGGCAACCTGCTACGCCGGGTCCGGGACTATGCGCAGGTCCGAGGGGATGGCCGCATCGACGGCGCCATCGCCGACCGGGCGTTGGGCATCCTCGAGATCGACGCGGACGGCCTGGACGAGATGGACAAGCGCCTCCTGGAGGCGGTCATCGTCAAGTTCGCCGGCGGGCCGGTGGGGGTGAATTCCCTGGCGGTGGCGGTCGGCGAGGAGCCGGACACCATCGAGGAGGTCTATGAGCCATACCTGATCATGGAAGGCTACCTGAACCGTACCCCGCAGGGCCGCATCTGCACGGAGAAGGCCTTCCGGAAGCTGGGTTTGACGCCTTCGCGAAGCGGCCAGGTCCGCTTGTTGTAGGGGCGGCCGGAGACGGCTTCAGCGGAGGACCTCGACGGGAAGGTTGAGGCTTCGGAAGTTCCGGGAGCTGGACTTGCCGCCCGAGCCGCTGGCGTCGTCGCTGCAGATGAGGAGCGAGGCGCCCCGACCGGAGCCCAGGAGGGTCACCGCCTCGGGGTTGAGATCCTTGAGTCCCTTGGCGGAGAGCGGCAAAGCGGTCCTGCCGGGACCTTCCCACCGGTAGAGCCGCGGCTTCCGGTCTTCCCCGCCGCCGCCACCGCCGAGCAGGTACCATTGTTGGCCGTCCCAGACGAGGTCGCGGACGCCCCGTCCATCCAGGTCGAGGCTCAGCGGCGTTCCGAACCGTGCGGGGTGGCCCGCCACCACATCGGCGGGATTCAGGAGCGGCACGAGCAACGCCTTGTCGGAGGGGATCGGGCTGCGGAACCCGATGTAGAGGATCCCTTCGGGGCCTGCGGCGAGGGCCTCGATGTTGAGCCCGCCCGGCTCGTTCGGAGGGATCGTCATGGCGCGTGAGAGGTCGAACCCGGGCGTGACTGCCGAGGAAGCGAACTGCGTCAGGAGGTCCACGCAGGGTTTCCCGACGGGGACGATGGCGGGAGGACCACCCGCCGTCGGCACGACTTCGGTGGCGAAGAAGCGATGGCGGTTGGGGCGGGCCTTGCCGTCCTTGGAGAGCCCGTGTGAGCCGATCCAGTAGATGCGGTTGCCGATCCTGGCGGCGCCCTCGATGTCGGCCTCGGTGTTGCGCCCATGCACCCGGAGGAAGCCGGACAGGTCGGTCTCGGCCTCCGGAGCGCCCGTTGAATCGGCGCGGTAGATGCGGATCCGGTTGTCCTCGTCGTTGGCCACCGCGAATCGGCCGTCGCCGAGGTCCACGGCCGCCGAGGCGCCGGCCATGCCGGAATGGACCGTCGGAGGTTTGGCGAACCCGGCCCAGGCGAGCAGAACGCACCCGAGGGCGGGGATCGCCATCCGGGCGAAGCGCTTCATGCTCTGGAGGCTAGCGTTTGGAGGAGGTGGGTAAAGAGAAAGGCCCTTCCGGCCGGTCGTCGGGGTTCCAACCCTTGCTTGCGCCACGGGCGGTGCCGAATGAACGTTCCGTCGGTTCATGGTTCCTCCGCTGCGCATCCTGCACATCAAGGACAACCCGGCCGACGCGCGACTCCTGGAAGACGCGCTCACCGGAGCGGGACACCGCGTCGTTTCGAGGCTGGTGTCGTGCGAGTCGGAGCTCTTGGAGGCCTTGGCTTCCGAATGGGATGTGGTGCTCGCCGACCATGGCCTCTCCAGGCTTCCCGGTCCGTTGGCGTTGCGCATCGTCCGTGATTCCGCGCCGGATCTCCCCTTCCTCTTCGTCGCCGGGGACATGGGCGAAGACGCCGCCGTGGAGGCCCTGCGTGCCGGTGCCCAGGACTGCCTCGGACGACAGTCGCTCCAGCGTCTGGTCACCTCGGTGGAGCGCGAGTTGTGGAAGGCCCGGCTCCGACGGGACAAGGCCCTGGCGGAGCGGCGGTTCGAGGACCTGACCCGCACCATGTCCGACGTCTACTGGGTGGCGGGAAGGGCGCCGGCTCCGC
>CAIYXO010000523.1 GCA_903930165.1 uncultured Verrucomicrobiota bacterium
CGGGCTGAAAACCGAACTCACGGCCGCACCGTCACCAATCGAGACACGGGGATCTCATACAGGTCCCCATCCCCCTCGTCGGCGGAGACAATCAGCTTGTCCCCGTCGATCGTGATGGCCTCCGCCTCGTCGTCCTCCGTCGGAAGCCAACGCACGCCGCCGTCGAACCAGCCTTCCTTCTCCCGCGCCTCAAACAGCCAGATCCCCGTGTAGGTGAGGACCGCGAGGTGACGTCCGTCCGGGCTGGCGTCCGCGCCCGTGACCTGGCCGCGCGTGTCGAAGCGGTCCACCAGCGTGAGCCGGTTCACCACGAAGGGATCCTCGGTGTCCAACCGGTACAACGAGGTCCCGGTGTCGCTGCGGTGCTTGGTGAGGATGTACACGTGGCCGTGGGCGAAGAAGACCGCCTCGGCGTCGAAGTTGCGCACCGGCGACGGCACCTCGGCCTGGTCGGGGTACTCGAAGAAGACCTTTTTCAGCACGCTCGTCATGCCCACCGACGGATGCGGCTCGCGGATCCAGTAGAGGCACAGGTCCCGGCGGTCGTTCTTCTCGCTGTTTCCGAAGTCGGCGATGATCAGGTGGCCACGGTCGTCCGCGGCGATGTCCTCCCAGTCCACGTTGACCGCGTCCGGGATGTGCACGCCATGGGCCGCGCCCTCGCGTTCGCTGGGGTAGATGCGTCCGTCCCGGTGCACGGCGAAGATCCGCGGCAGGTCGCCGGAGTCGTTGTGGGACCAGTACACGTCGGGCCAAACGCGGCTCTTCACGAGACCCGACGGCTCGATCTGCGCCGGGATCTCCAAGGCCGCGTAGGGCTCCAGGGAGACCGGTTTCATCTCGGGAAGCGCCACCGACTTCATCGGGCGGTCCACCGAGACGCCGGATGGCGCACCGACCTCGAAGGTCGCCACCACCGAACGGTGGTCCGACGGATACGGTGTCACCACGATGTCCGCGTTCGCCGACGCCTCGCCGACGACCGCGCACTTCAGCGTCTCCACGCCCTTACCGGCGAAGTGCACGAAGTCGATCCGGTCGTGGCGGTCCTTGGGGTCGTCGGGACGCGTGATGGGCGTCCAGGTCCTGCCCGGGAACTGCACCTCGTCGGGGAACACCGCGCGGAAGGCGTCGCGCATCCCGACGTCCGCCACCGCCTTCGTCGACGGATACTCCACCGCCACGGGGCAGAGCCCTGCGGCGGCAGCCCGGGGCGTCCAGTCGAGGTGGGACGGCTCGTTGAAGTCGCCGGTGAGGAACACCGGTTCGCCGGTCGCCACCACCGGCTTCAGCTCAGCGACCAGCCGTCCGACCTGCGCCCCGCGCGCCTTCCGGGCCTCCTCCACCGCCTCCGCGGCGGTGCGGATGAAGCGACCTTCTCCGTAGGGGATCGAGAGCAGCTGGTACGGCTGGTAGGGCGCGTGCATCAGGTGGGCGTTGAACATCCACGCGGTCCGTCCCGACGGCAGGCGCACCTGGACACCCCATTTGCGCGGCGTGTTCGTGACCACGGGGAAGCGCGACAGGATCCCGGTCCGCTCGCCCTGGTCCACGTAGTTCCAACCGAGCATCTCCGCGAGGCGCCGGCCGTTGTCGGGACGCCGACCGTCCTTCTCGAGGCCGCCCGTCTCCTGGAAGCCGACCAGGTCGGCCTTGGCCGCGCGGATCACCTCCAGGGTCTGCGTCAGAGGCTGCTTCCCTGCGTCGCCACCGTGCCAGAGGTTGAAGGTCATCACCCGGACCGGCTCGGCGGAAACCCCAAGCGCCGAAAGGCCGAGCACCGACAGCCGCACCCAACGTTCGAGCCGCCGACCCAACCGGGAGACAGACCATCTGGAAGTCATGTCCGATCCTCGGACCGCCGGGCGGAACGCGGCAAGCGGTCCGTGGTCGGAGCCGGATGCGGAATCGGGAATTGAGGGACCGTCACGGCTTTCGGAATGTCGGGAATCCACTTCGTCCTCCGACGTCCCTCAAACGAGTCATGTCCAACGAGAACCGCACCGGCGCCGGGCGCCGCCACGACCTCGACGCACTCCGGGCCTTCGCGATGCTCGTGGGCATCGTCTTCCACGCCACCCTGCCGTTCGCCACGACCGGCTGGTACGTGAGCGACTGGAACCGGGCCGAGGGCCTCGGGGCGTTCACCCTCTGGGTGCATGGATTCCGGATGCCGCTGTTCCTCTTCGTCAGCGGTTACTTCACCCAGATGATGTGGCGCCGGAAGGGGTTGGCGCCGACGGTCGGACAGCGGGTCCTGCGGATCCTGCTGCCGCTGGTGATCGGCACCTTCACGCTCCTGCCGCTCCAGGACGCAATCGTCTCCTGGGCCCGCACCCGCGCCGCGGCCGACGACGCCGTAAACCGCGGATCCCGGCGTCCCGCGACCCCGCTCGCCGACGCCGCCCGTTCCAACGACGTCGCTTCGGTCGTGCGCCTGCTGGAGGCGGGAACCGATCCCAACCAGGCGGACGCCGATCTGGGGACGCCGGCCCTGTCCTGGGCGGCGAACCGGGGAGACATCGAGTCGGTGCGACGGCTGCTCGACGCCGGGGCCGACCCGAACCGTCCCAGCCCCGGCGGCCATCGGCCGCTGCACGGGGCCGCCTACTTCGCCCGGCCGGAGACGGTGGCCCTGCTGCTGCAACGGGGAGCCGATCCCAACCAACGCAACGACGCCGGGGAAGCCCCGCTGGTGGCCGCCTCGAAGGGGATCGGCGAAGTCCAGACGATCGCCGGCTGGATCGGCCTCGAATGGTCCATGCCTCCCGCCGCATTCGAAGCCGCACGTCAGGCGTGCCGCGCCCGATTGCTCGAAGCCGGCGCCCGACCGGTTTCCGGATCCCAATCCCCGCCCGACACCCTCCGTTCCGCCTACCACGGTTGGCTGGGCTCCGACCGCTTCCTCATGCCGGGGCATCCGCCGTTCCTACGGCCCTCGGCCGGGGACGGCTGGCACCTGATCGGCAGTCCGGTCTTCGACCACCTCTGGTTCCTCGCGTTCCTCTGTTGGCTGGTCGCTTTCCACGCCGTCGCGGCGGCCATCGCCGGAAGGAACGCTCCCACGCAGGCAACGGGTGGCGCCTGGAGGAACCCCCGTCTGTTCTTGGTCCTGCTCGCCCTGCCGATTGTGCCCCAGTACTTCATGACCGGCGGTCCGGGACCGGACACCTCGGTCGGACTCCTCCCACCGCCGCACCTGCTGCTGTACTACGGGATCTTCTACGCCGCGGGCGCCTTCACCCACGACACCCCGGTGCCGGTGGAACGGCTCGGACGCCATTGGCCATGGCTGCTGCCCGTCTCCACCCTGGTGGCGCTGCCGATCGGCGTGGCGCTCCAGGGCGTGTCCAAGGCCGCCTCCGGGCTGTTCCAGGTCGCCTATGCCTGGGGCATGATCCTCGGATTCCTCGGCCTGTTCCGGCGGACGCTTTCCACCGAAAGGCCGGCAGTCCGGTACCTCTCCGACGCCGCGTACTGGATGTACCTCGCCCACCATCCGCTGGTGGTCCTGATCCACGTCTGGGTCCGGCCGACGACCCTCCCGGCCTTGGCCAAGCTCGCCGTGCTCTGCCTCGCGCTCGCCGCGCTCCTGCTCGCGTCCTACCACGTGCTCGTCCGACCCACCTGGATCGGTTGGCTGCTGAACGGACGGATGTACCCCTTCTGGAATCGGACGCCGGCCAAGTGAACCTTCTGCCCGTGCATCGGACCGCGACACCGGGCTTGCCCGGAAACCCGGTTCTGTCGCGCCATCGGGGGATGCGTTCCCCACGTCTGGCCCTCCGGTCCGCCCTGCGCCTTGCCGGCCTCGCCGGCCTGCTTCGACCCTGGCGCGCGTTCGGCCAGTCGGAGACCCGCGAGCTCTTCGTCGAGGGCTACGCCGGACGCCATTCCGTCGCTCCCGGCGACACGCTGACGCTCCACCTCAACACCTCGGCCCCGAAGGTCGCCGTCGAGATCCGGCGCCTCGGCGCGAAGCCCACCGTGGTCTGGTCGTCGAACGAGGTCCCCGGCGCCGAGCACCCGACGCCGCCCGACGCCTCGTCCCACGGCTGCCGCTGGCCCGCCGCGCTGACGCTTCCCGTCCCGGCCGACTGGCGCTCCGGCTACTACCTCGTGACGTTCCGGGTCCGCGACAACGGCGGCGGCCCGTTCTTCCACCGCGGACCGCGCACCGCCGAGGGCTCCTGCTTCTTCGTCCTCCGCCCCGCGCGCGACGCCAAGCCCCGGCCCATCCTGCTCCAGCTCTCCACCCACACCTACAACGCCTACAACAACTGGGGCGGGTTCAGCCTCTACGCCTACAACGGCCGCGGCGGGAACCAGGGTCACCGCGTCTCCTTCCAACGCCCGCCCTTGCCGCAGTTCGCCAACTGGGAGCAGCCGTTCGTCGAATGGGCCGAGTCCAACGGCATCGAGCTGGACTACGCCGCGAACGGCGACCTCGAGTTCCATCCCGAGGTCCTGCAGGGACGCCGCCTCGTCCTCAGCGTCGGCCACGACGAGTACTGGTCGGCCGGCATGCGGCGGAACCTCGAGGCGTTCCTCGAAGGCGGCGGCAACGTCGCGTTCTTCTCCGGC
The DNA here is from genome assembly GCA_903930165.1 of uncultured Verrucomicrobiota bacterium. Taxonomy (GTDB): domain Bacteria; phylum Verrucomicrobiota; class Verrucomicrobiia; order Limisphaerales; family UBA9464; genus SXXZ01. The sequence continues at coordinate 4,585 of CAIYXO010000523.1, forward strand.
AACACCTGCTGCTGGCAGGTCCGCCCCGAGGACGACGGCGAGGCCCTCGCCTGCTGGAAGCAGAACTACCACAGCGACCCCGTGTATGCCGCGCGCCAGGGCCAGGCCACGCTCTCGTCGCTCTGGAGCCACCACCTCGTGGGGAACCCGGAGAACCGCCTCACCGGCGTGGGCTTCCTCTGGGGCGGCTACCACCTCAGCCACGGACAGCTCATGGACGGCTCCGGCGCGTTCACCGTCCACCGCCCCGACCACTGGCTCTTCGAGGGCACCGGCCTGAAGCGAGGCGACTCCTTCGGCGGCAAGGACACCGTGGTCGGCTACGAATGCGACGGCTGCGAGTTGGAGTGGCGCAACGGCCTCCCCTTCCCCACGCACCGGGACGGCACGCCGGAGTCGTTCGAGGTCCTCGGCACCGCGCCCGCACAGTGGCATCCCGACGACTGCCAATGGTACGACCGCTGGGAGAACGGACGGAAGGGCCACGCGGTCCTCGGCGTCCACCGCCGCGGCGGGACGGTCTTCACCTGCGGCAGCACCGACTGGGCCCACGGCCTGCGCGGCAACGACCCCGCCGTCGTCCGCATCACCCGCAACGTGCTTGACCGCCTGTCCCGATGAACCGCCCCGGCGCGCCGCTGCGAAGCATTCCCGCGCTGCTCGTGGCCTGGGCTTCCGTCTTGGCCGTCCACGCGCGGCCCGTCCCCGGCGTCCTGGAAATCGACCTCGACGGGGACGGAACTCCGGAACGCATCACCGCGGTCGGCACGACCAACCGGGTGGAACGCCGGTCCTCCCCGGACGGTTCCTGGACCAACGCCGGCTTCGCCCTGCCCGAACCGTTGCGTCTTGCCACGCCCGAAGGCGCCGACAGCGGCGTCCGTCTGCTCGATCTCGACGGCGACGGACATCCCGACGTGCTCGCCGGCAACGCCACGCTTCGGGCCATCCACCTTTGGAACGCCGTCGTGCGACCCGACCTCGGCTGGACGCCCGGCTGGTCCCACCGCGTCCGCTCCGGCCCGCCCTCGGGACCGGACGACGCCCTTCCCTCGCTCGTCGGCGCCGAGGTCCGCGTCGATGGCGCCGAACTCGTCGTGCGCCGCGGCAACGACGAGAAGCGCCACGCACTGCGTCCGCTCCTGGCGATTGCCATGCCCGCGCCTTCCTCCCCGGAGGAGGCCCTGAAGCGCTTCCGGGTCCGGTCGGGATTCCACGTGGAACCCGTCGCCGCGGAACCGCTGGTCGTGGATCCGGTGGCCTTCGACTGGGGTGACGACGGCCGTCTCTGGGTCGCCGAGATGCGGGATTACCCGCTCGGGATGGACGGCCACGGGAAGCCGGGCGGCGTGGTGAAGGTGCTGGAGGACACCGACCGCGACGGACACCTGGACCACGCGGTCGAGTTCCTCACCGGCCTTCCGTTCCCCTCAAGCGTGATGCCGTGGGGCCGCGGCGCGCTCGTCGCGGCGGCGCCGGACCTCCTGCACGCCGAGGACACCGACGGAGACGGCCGTGCGGACCGCCGCGAGGTGCTCTTCACCGGGTTTGTCGAGGGCAACCAGCAGCACCGTTTCAACGGCTTCGAATGGGGCCTCGACGGCTGGCTGTACGGCGCGAACGGGGACAGCGGAGGCACGGTGAAGTCGATCAGGACCGGGAAGACCGTGGAGCTTCGCGGACGCGACTTCCGGTTCCGTCCGGACACCGGGGAACTCGAGGCGGTCTCGGCGCAGACCCAGTACGGACGCCGCCGCGACGACTGGGGGAACTGGTTCGGGAACAACAACCCGACCTGGCTGTGGCACGTCGTGCTGCCCGAGCACTACCTCCGAAGGAATCCGCGCCTGGCCGTGAAGCGTGTGCTTGAGATGCTGGCGAACGGTCCGGAGCCGACCCGCGTGTATCCGGTGAGCGCACCCGCGGAACGTCCGAACCAGCCGTGGTCGCTGGGCCACGTCACCAGCGGCTGCAGCCCGGCACCGTACCGCGACGAGCTGTTCGGACCCGCCTTCGCCACCTCGGTCCTCGCCTGCGAACCGGTCCACAACGTCGTCCACCGCGAGGTGCTGGAGCCGTTCGGCTCCGGCTTCCGCAGCCACCGGGCCACCGGCGAGGAGACCTCGGAGTTCCTCGCCAGCTCCGACGGCTGGTTCCGGCCGGTCCAGGCGCGGACGGGTCCGGACGGCGCGCTGTACATCGCCGACATGTACCGCTTCAGCCTGGAACATCCGGAGTGGATCCCACCCGCGACGCTGGCCCGGCTCGACGTGCGGGCGGGCTCCGACCGCGGACGGCTCTACCGCGTGGTGCCCGACGGCGCGAAACTCCGCCCGATTCCAAACCTCCGGCGCCTCGACACGGCCGGTCGCGTCGCCGCGCTCCGTTCCGCCAACGGCTGGGAACGGGACATGGCCCAACGCCTCCTCGTCGGTTCCCCGGACCCGGCCTCCGTGCCCGCGCTGCTCCGGTTGCTCGCGCCGACCGAACCGCCGAAGACCCGGCTGCAGGCGTTGGCCACCCTCGGCCTCCTCGGGGGCGTCGACGTCGGCGTCGTCCGCGGCGCGTTCAAGGACCCGCACCCGGCGGTCCGCGCCGAGGGGCTGCGCCAGTCCGAGACGTTCGCGGTCCGGCATCCGGATCTGGCCGAAGACGCCGGTGCGCTCGGGGACGATCCCGACGGACAGGTGCGCCTCCAGGCCGCCTTCAGCCTCGGCGCATGGACGCCCGGGAAGGCCGAACCGTGGCTGGCCCGCATCGCCGCGCGGCCCGACGCCGACGAGTGGCTCAAGGTCGCCGTGCAGTCGTCCCTGAGGCCGGACAGCGCGCTGTTCGCCGCATTGCGGGACAAGGCGCCCCTGCCCATCGCCGCCGCCGTGCGCCGTGAGGCGGCGGGACGGAAGGACCGCGCCGCGGTCGTGGAGCGGTACCGGAACGCACTGTCGGCGGGTGTCCAAGGTGGAGCCGCCGGCGACGCGGAATCGGGACGGAAGGTGTTCCAAGCCGCCTGCGCGCCGTGCCACCGGTTGCGGGGAGACGGACACGAAGTCGGACCCGACCTGGGGATGGTGGCGTCGAAGCCGGACGACTGGCTCCTGGAGGCGATCCTCGACCCCGACCGTGCGGTGGAGACCCGTTACCGTGCCTGGACCGCGACGCTGAACTCCGGCGAGAGCCTCACCGGCCTGTTGGGAGCCGAGACCGCGAACAACATCGTCCTGCGCCTTCCCGGAGGGCAGGACTACCCGATCCTGCGGAGCGACCTGGAACGCCTGGTCCCCGCCGACGCCTCCCTCATGCCGACCGGCCTCGAGACCGCCGTCACCTCCGACGCCATGGCCGCCCTTCTCGCCTGGCTTCGGGGGCGGTGAGGGGTTGAAAGGTTGAAAGGTTGAAGCGTTGAAGGGGTTAAAGGGTTAAAGGGTGGAAGCGGAAATGGCCACCCTTCGCCGCTCTCCCCAATCCGCTTCAACCTTGAAACTCTTCAACCCTTCAACCCCTCCCCCTTCCGAGACTTGAATATTCCGCGCCTTTCCGGCGTTGGTAGCGGATGCCCCTCTCGCCACGCACCGCCCTGTCCGCCGCGATCACCGCCGCCCTGCTCGGACTCGGAACCTCCGAACTCGCCGCCGATCCGAAGTGGATCTGGGCCGAGGGACCGGGCAGCGAGACCCAGGCCACCCTGCGTCGCACCCTGGAGATCCCCGAGAACCTCCGCGAAGGGATGCTCTTCCTGACCTGCGACAACGGCGCCGTGGTCTTCCTCGACGGCAAATCCGTCCTGACCAACGCCGACTGGAACGCGCCTTCGCGGATCAACTTGACCCGCAAGCTCACCCCGGGACGCCACGAGATCCGGGTCGAGGCCAAGAACGAGGGCGCCCAGGCCGGACTGGTGGCCCGTCTTCGCCTGAAGACCACCGACGGCAAGGAATCCCACCTCGAGACCGACGGCACCTGGGAGGCCACGGTTCCCGGTCGGACGGAATGGAAGGCGGCCAAGGTCCTCGCCAAGTACGGCGACGAACCCTGGGGCGACGCCCTGGCCGGCGCCGGAGCGCCTTCCGGTCCGCCAAAGGTCACCCCGGTGGCCGAGATCCAGGTCCGACCCGGATTCCGGGTGGAACTGGTCCACGCGGTGCCGAAGTCCGAGGAAGGCTCCTGGGTCAGCATGACCGTGGACGCCAAGGGCCGCCTCGTGGCCTGCGACCAGGGCGGCGGCCTGTTCCGGCTGACGTTGCCCCCGGCCGGTTCCACGAACGCCGCGACCGTGGAGAAGCTGGGGAATTCGGTCGGCGGCGCCCACGGCCTGCTGTACGCGTTCGACAGCCTCTATGTGATGGTGAACGA
>CAIYXO010000524.1 GCA_903930165.1 uncultured Verrucomicrobiota bacterium
CGGGTCGCCGGATGCCCGACCGGGAATGCGGACACCCGTCGGATTGGGGTCCTGCCGTTGGCAAACAGCGGTCTCTTCCCCTCTGCCCAGCGGCTCGGCGGATGGGCGTGCCGCTCCCTTCCGAATCGTTCCGGATCAGAATCCGGCGCGCAGTGTCCCGAGGACGTCGTCGACCGTGACGCTCGCCATGATGCGGCGGAGTTCGTCGGCGCCACCCGCGATGTCCCGGCCGTCGTAACGGTAGAAGTCGAGCGGTCGGCCTCCCACTCCGGGGTTCGGGATCCGGATCCAGTCGTCGCGCCGCGGATAAACCGGGGGATTCAGGGTCGGCGTCTCGATCACCCATTGCCGCGGCACCCGCATCGCGGCGGCGATGTGCATGAACACGGTATCGACGCTGAGGAAACCTTCGCAGTGTCCCACCAGCGCCATCGCGGCCCGCAGCGAGGGCGCCGAGGCCTCGAGGAAACCCACCCCTTCGGACCGCAGCCGGGCGTGGACGGCAGCCTCTTCCGGTCCGCCGAAGAGCACCGGTTGAACCAGCGGGAGTTCCGTCCCCATCCGGCCGAGAAGGTTCGCGAAGTGGGATTCCGGCCAGCGTCGCAGGGCGAGGTTCTTGGTCCCGCCCGACCCGACATGGATCCCCAGCAACCGCCGCCTCGGATCCGGCCGGGACGACATCCATGCGTCCGCCCAACTCCTCTCCGATTCGCCGAGATGCACTTCGTACTCCGGGTGTGGCAAACGCGGCTCACCCCCGACCAACCCGAGAAGGCGGGCGTTGTTCTCCATCGCGTGGACGCCGTAGTCCTGCGGCAGGGAGCGGGTCACCAGGAGCCGGTCCAGCCACGACTGGTTCTCGTACTCGTGGCTCAGGCGTTCCTTGGCCCCGATCAGGCGCGCGATCATCCGGTAGGCCCTTCGGCCCTGGGTGTGGGTGTTGATCGACAGGTCGTAGCGGCGTTTCCGCAGGCGGGCGCAGAAGGCGAGCGAACCGGCACGGGAACCACGCAGGAAATCGTGCTGGTGCACCTCGTCGACATTCGGGTTGTCGAGCAGCACCTGGCGGGCGCCGTTCCAAAGGACCAGCGCCTCGATGCGCGCTCCGGGAAACCGGATGCGCAGCTCGTGGAAGAGCGGCGTCGCCATGAGCGTGTCGCCGATTCCGGAAAGCGAGATGACCAGGATGCGGTCCACTTCCGGCGATGCTGCATCGGAACCGTGGCCGGGGCGATTCCGAAGGTGTCGCGGCTTCCCGTCGGGAGGGTCGCGCCGTTACGATCCGGAAAGGATCGGCGGATTTTTCGGCCGTTCCACCGCAGGACGGATGACATTCCGGCCTGCGGGAAGTACCCAAGCCGCAAACAAAGCATGAGTTCCGTCCAGAACACCGATGTCGTCGTCATCGGCGCCGGCATCGTCGGCATCGCCATCGCCACCCTCGAGTCCGAACGCGGACGTCGCGTGACCGTACTCGAACGCGAGGAACGTCCGATCGGCGCGTCCACCCGGAACTTCGGATTGGTCTGGCCCATGGGACAGCAGGCGGGACCGATGTGGGACCGCGCACAGCGTTCGCGGAAGCGCTGGCTCGACCTCGCCCCCAAGGCGGGCTTCCACGCCGCGGCCAACGGCTCGCTGCATCTCGCGCACAACGAGCTTGAGAAGGCGGTCCTGACCGAGTTCCTCGGGCTGGCCCCTGCGGATTTCCAAGGCCAATGGCTGGAGGCCAACGAAGTGCCGGTCCGCTGCGCCGCGGTCCGCCGCGAAGGCCTGGTCGGCGGAGTCTGGAGCCCGCACGAGGCGACCGTCGACGGACGCGAGGCCCTGCCCAAGATGCTGGCATGGCTTGCCCGCGAACGCGGGGTGGACGTCCGTTTCGACGCCGCCGTCTCCCGCGTCGAGGACCACGGGGTCTGGTCCGCCGCAGGACGCTTCAACGCGAAG
>CAIYXO010000525.1 GCA_903930165.1 uncultured Verrucomicrobiota bacterium
CTCTTCGTGCTCGAGGCCAAGCGGGCCTTCTTCGACCAGATCGCCGACGCCGCCCGCCGGCCGGGTTGCCGCTACGACATCCGTTACGACGACGGTCCCAACGCCCTCCTGCCCTACCTGGCCTTTCACAAGTCCATGGCGGTGCAGCTCCGCACCCGGATCGCCGCCCGCATCGGCACCGGCGATTCGAGGGGCGCCATGGAAGACATCGACACCATCCTCCGTCTTGCGGAGAAGCTGGACGGCGATCCGATCCTGATCAACTACCTCGTCCGGGTGGCGGTGCAGACCATCGGGGTCTCGGGCTTCTGGGAGGGTGCCGCCGCACACGCCTGGTCCGACGCCCAGCTCCTGGAGTTCCAGAAGCGGTTCGACGGGATCCGCCAGCAGGATCCGCTGGTGCGGGCCTTCCGCGGCGAACGCCTCTTCGGAAAGACCGCCTTCGAGATGATGCGCGAGGGCCGACTCGACTTGGAGATGCTGGGCAGCCCCGACGGGGAAAGCGACCCGCAGGTGGCCATGGTCCAGCTGTTTCCGAAAAGCTGGATGCTGCAGAACCAGATCCGGCACACGCGCCTGTTGGACGGCGTCGTCTCGATCCTGCTCAAGGCCGATCCGGAACGCTGCGTGGCCTCCGCGGAGGTCGGCCGGGGCATGAACGACCTCGAGGACGCCTTCTTCTTCGGCAAGGGCAAGGGCTTCCTGCCGTACCGGATCCTGGCCGACATGTTGACCCCAGCCCTCGCCAGAACCCACGTGAAGGCGGACCGGATGCTGACCGTGACCCGTCTGGCCTCGGCGGTCGCGGCCCTGGAGCGTCATCGGCTCGCGACGGGATCGTACCCGAAGACACTCGCGGAATTGGCCCCACGGTTTGCGGCGAACGTGCCGACCGACCCGATGACCGGCCAACCGTTCGGCTACCGGTTGGAAACCGACGGGACCTTCACGCTCTACGGCATGGGTCCGAACAAGAAGGACGACAACGGGGTCTTCGAGGCCAAGATCGGCGGCGGGGATCTCGACTGGGTCTGGCCGCCGGCCCGTCTGACCGAGGAGCGCCGGCTGTTCTGACCCGCACCCGACGACACCGTCTCCAACCCGCACCGGATTCCCGGTGCGGGTTCTTCGTTTCGGAACACGCCGTCTGCGAACCGGCCCTTGGCCAACGATGCAGAAGGGATCGGCTCGTCACTGGGGAGCGAGAGAACAACCGCGGCTTGGCAGCCGCGGCCACCTGCAGGAAATCGGGAATCAGGAACCGCGAACGCCTTGGCGTATTGGCGTATTCGCGTTAGGTCGGCCTTCGCTCCCACCGGATCGTCAAGTCACGGCCACGGGAACCGGACAGATCCGGCGGACCACCGCTTCGAACTCGGCCCGCCGGATCGGCTTGAACAGGAAGGCGTCCGCTCCCGCCCCGGTGCACCGGTCGCCATCACCGGACATGGCGTTCGCCGTCAGCAGCAGGATCGGAACGCGGCTTCCGGCAACCTCCATGTCCCGGATCCTCCGGACCGCCTCCAAGCCGTCCACCTTGGGCATCTGCCAATCCACGATGAGCAGGTCCCAGGCGCCCCGCCCAAAGGCTTCCACCAACTGCGCGCCATCCGCGACCACGGTGGGCTGCATCCCGAGCATCTGGACGAATCGGGTGACCAATCGTGCATTCACCTCGTTGTCCTCGGCGATCAGGACCCGGAATCCGTCCCCGCACCGTTCGGGCCGGGCTTCCATGGCTTCGGCGGGAGCCAGACCGGCTTCGGAGACACCGGATGGCGATGGGGACGGCGCGAAGACCGGTGCCGAAACCCCGGCCGCCACCGGCAAACGGACCCGGAAACAGGATCCGACCCCAGGTTTCGACTCGAGGTCGATCGAGCCTCCCATCTGCTCCACCAGGGCCTTGGAAATGGCCAGTCCAAGCCCGACACCCCCATGCCTTCGACTGTGCGACGCGTCGACCTGCACGAACTTGTTGAAGAGCTTCGGGATCATCTCCGCCGGGATTCCCGGCCCCGTGTCGCAGACCTCCGCCACCACCTCGGCCTGGTCGGCGGAGAGGGCGAGCTTCACGGATCCGTGGTCGGTGAACTTCACCGCGTTGCCCAGCAGGTTGAGCAGAACCTGTTTCAGACGGAGCGGATCGCCATCCACCAGCAGCGAGGGGAACTTCGTCTCGAGGATGCAGGAGACGCCCTTGGAATCCGCGGAGGCCCGGAGCATTCCGGCGACTTCGCGGGCGATCGGGACCAGGTCGACCTTCTGGGAGACGACCTCCATCCGGCCCTGCTCGATGCGGGAGATGTCGAGGATCTCGTTGACGATGCAGAGGAGGTGCTCGGCGCTGTCCTGGATGATGCGGACCTGCTGGCGTTGCTCGTCCGAAAGGGGTGACTCGGCGAGGAACTCCGAGAACCCCAACATCCCGTTGATGGGCGTGCGGAGCTCGTGGCTCATCACGGCCAGGAAACGCGACTTCGCCTCGTTGGCCTGCTCGGCGTCACGGGCGAGCCGTGCGGACTCGGCGGCGGACTGCTTCAACTGCTCCACCAGGAAACCGAGTTGCTGGTTCCGTTCCTCCAGGGAGGCCTTGGCCTCGGCCAGGTCGCAGGTGCGCGCCTCGACGCGGGCCTCGAGGTTGCGCCGGGCCTCCAGAAGGGCGGTCCCCATGGAATTGAAGGCCTCCGCCAACTCACGGAGTTCCAGGACCGAGGCGGAGGGCACCGACTCCTCGAGTTGTCCTCCACGGAAACGGTTGGCGGCCGCGGTCAGCGAGCGAAGGGGGCCGACGATGCCACGGGCGAGGTAGGCGAGCACCAGCACCGCCCCGGCGAAGGAAACCCCCAGCATGATCGCCGAGGCGTTCAAGGTGGAGACATGCGCTCGATGACCATGGGTGCGGGCGTCCTCCATGAGACCATCCATCACCCCGGAAAGACGGTGGATCGCCGAGCGGAAGCTCCCTTGGAGGCCCTCGCGTTCGTTGAGGCCGTTCCTCACCGCGAGTCCGTGGTGGGCGACGATCGCGGCCCGGTAGGCGGCCACGTCGGGGTCCGGACCGAGGATCCCGGCAAGCCGGTCCAAGCCGGACTCCACCCTTTTGTACTCCGGGTCTTCCGCCCGCAGGAGGTAGCCGAGGATGCCGGTCTCCAGCGACGCCAGCAGAGCGGGCACCCCGGTCCGTACGGAATGACGCACAGCCAACGCGTGATGCCTCTCCCGCCACTCGCCCTCCAATCCGGATCTCTCGCCTCCCATCCGGAGGATGTTCCGACGCAGTTCGGCGAAATGGTTGGAATAGGAGCTGATCTCCTGGAGCAGGACCGCAGGACGGGAGTCCTCCCGGGTCAGTGGA
>CAIYXO010000526.1 GCA_903930165.1 uncultured Verrucomicrobiota bacterium
CCGGCGCCTGAGCGCCACCGAGTACGACAACACCGTCCGCGACCTCCTCGCCGTCGACCTGCGTCCCGCAGCCCATTTCCCCGCCGACGGCGGCGGCGGCGGGGGCTTCGACAACAACGCCGACACCCTCTTCGTCCCGCCGATCCTGCTGGAGAAGTACCTCGAGGCCGCCGACGACCTGCTCGCCGCGGCCGACGCGAAACGCCTCATGCCGGTCCGCCCCGGCTGGTTCCGTTCCGGGAAGGCCGCCACCCGCGCCAACCTCCAGGCCTTCGCCCGTCGCGCCTGGCGCCGTCCCCCGGCCCGCGAGGACGTCGACCGTCTCATGGGAATCCATGCGAAGACCCGCGCCGCCGGCGCCACCGACGAGGTCGCGTTCAAGGCCGCCGCCAAGGCCGTCCTCGTCTCGCCCCGGTTCCTCTTCCGGATCGAACCCGACCCCGAAGGTGCCGCGCCGGGCCCGGTCGACGCCCATTCCCTGGCCTCCCGCCTCTCCTACTTCCTGTGGTCCTCGATGCCCGACGCCCGTCTCGACGCGCTCGCCGATTCCGGCCGCCTGCTGAAGGATGAAATCCTGGAATCCGAGGTCCGCCGGATGCTCGCCGATCCCAAGGCGAAGACCCTTTCGGAACAGTTCGTCGGACAATGGCTCGGCATCCGCACCCTCGGCACCGTGGCCGCGCCGGATCCCGGGCTCTTCCCGGAGTTCACCCCCTCGCTGCGCGACGCGATGGTCGCCGAGCCCGTGGAGTTCTTCGCCGGACTGCTGGCTTCCGACGCCAGCCTGCTCGAGCTGCTCGACTCCCGTTACGTCTGGGTCAATGGCGAGTTGGCCAAGCACTACGGACTGCCGGGCGTCACCGGGACCCACTTCGTCCGCGTCGCCCTCGCCGACTCCAACCGCGGCGGCATCACCGGCATGGCCGCGGTGCTCACCCAGACCAGCTATCCCCGTCGGACCAGTCCCGTGCTGCGCGGCAAGTGGTTGCTCGAGGAAGTGCTCGGCACGCCGCCGCCGCCGCCACCGCCGCTGGTGGCCACGCTGCCGCCCGACGACGCCAAGCGTGACGGACTCACCTTCCGTCAGCGTCTCGAGCAGCACCGGAAGGACCCCAACTGCGCCGCCTGCCACAACCGCCTCGATCCGCTCGGGTTCGCCCTCGAGAACTACGATCCCGTCGGACGTTGGCGGACGAAGATCGGGGAGGAGGCCGTGGACGCCTCGGGCAAGCTGGTGACCGGCGAGGAGGTCAACGGACCGGTGGCGCTCCGCCAGGCGTTGCTCGCGAGGAAGCACCTGTTCGTCCGGCATCTCACCGAGAAGATGCTCGCCTACGCGCTGGGCCGCGGACTCGAGTACTACGACATCCCGGCCGTGAAGCAGGTCACCGAGACGTTGGCCCAGGAGGACTACCGGGCCAGCCGGTTGGTGATGGAAGTGGTCCGGAGCGTGCCGTTCCGCCTCCGCCGCGGCGCGGCCTTCGAGGAAGGCGCCGTCGCCGCGAAGGAGTGAGCCCTGGCGGATTCGGCGATTCGCGATTTCCCGCCGGTAGCCGCGGCCGCCAGGCTGCGGACCTCGCGCCGATTCCCCGATCCAGGATCCTGGAACAGGCGATGGAGAGGAGTCCGCGGCTTGGCAGCCGCGGCTACGTGAATTCGGAAGTCACCGATCCGGAATCACGAATGCCTTGCCATCCCGGTTCCTTGAACGAAGCCGTCGGAGTCCGCCAACCTCGTCGCAGTGACACCCCCGAGCCGATCCCTCGTTCGCCGCGGAAGCCTGTCCGCGTTGGCGGTCCTGGGCCTGGGGATCGCGTGGTGGCTGTATCCTGCCGCCAACCGCTACTCGGTCCTGACCTGCACCATTTCCTACCTCGGATCGCCCGATGCGAACCGCAATCCCTCCGGCTGGCGGTTCTACCAGGTGGGGATGACGGCGTTGATCGTCCTGATGCTGGACCTCCTCCGCGAGCGGCATCACCGGTGTGTCCGCGGCACCCGGAGCCTTTCCGGGTTGGCGAGCCCGCCGTTGTTCGGGGCGATGACACTACTGCTCCTGGCCGTGTGGATTCCCGACAGCCGGACCGGCGACTGGTTCGGGATGACGAACGGTGCCCTGCACACGCGGTTGGCGATCCTGGCCATCCCGGTGATGGGCCTGGGCCTGCTGCTCGACACGCTCGGGGCGTTCCGCGACGGCGTCCGTCTTGCCGCTCTCTGGCCGGCGCATCTCTTTGCCGCGTTGACCGGCACCGCCTTCTGGAAGCTGTCGGAATGGGAACGGATGTGCCGCGCGGATCCCGCGTTGAAGCACTGGCCCGGCGACGGCCTCCATTCCACGCCCCTCTGGGAGTGGATCCTCTTCGTCTACCTCGTGGCTCACGTCGCCTGGATGGCCCGAGCAAGGGAAGTTCCATGCCCGACACGCTGAGCCGCTCGCGGTGGCAACGGTTCCGCTGGAGCGAAGACTGAGCCCACGCAAGGACACCAAAGC
>CAIYXO010000527.1 GCA_903930165.1 uncultured Verrucomicrobiota bacterium
GGGCCCGTTCTCCATCGGGGCCGCGCACTTCCGCACCCTTTCGACCCTTCGGTTGGCCATCCCATCCGGGAACGAAAAAGCGCCGCGACGGGTTGCCGTCGAGGCGCTGTTCTCAGTCCTGGACCTTGGGCGCTTCGATCACTGCACCACGACGATGCGGTAGTAGCGCTGGCCGTTGGGGGTGCGTTCGTCGGTCAGTTCGCGGAGGGTTCCGGTTCCCTGGATGGTGAGCGGCAAACGGACCCAGGTGCCGTCGAGCGACTCCTTGGACTCCGCGGCGTAGGTCCGTCCCGGCAGCGACCGGAAGGTCAGGCGGGTCGCCGGGCTCGGTCCCTCGATCCGTCGAACCAACGGGGCAAGCACCATGTCGCCGCGACGTGAGAGGTTCTGGATGCGGAGGTCGTCCGCGGCCACGGTGTCGGCCTGGCGGAACACCTCGATCGCGCGCAGGTAGTCGGCCAGCGCCTTCTGCTCGCCGCCGTCGGTGTTGAATCCGACGGTGGTGCCGGCCGGGACCAGGTCGATCCGGTTGGTTCCCCGGGTGAGCGGGAAGTAGCTGTCGCCGCCGGCCGCCATGAAGTTCAGCGTCACGATGCGGAAGGTGCGGTTGGTGTCGCCCACGATCTGGCCGTTCTCGACGACCACGTCCTGGCTGTCGTCGGGACGGATCACGACGAGGTTGCGCAGGCGTTCGCCGGCGAAGCTGATCGCGGTGGGGACGCCGTTGGTGTCGCGCACGTAGGTCATCGGCGCGTTGGTCGGAACGAAGCTGAAGCTGATCCCCGAAACCTGCGGGAACTGTCCCGGGGTGCCGCTGCCGGCGACCGCCCATTCCATGGTGTCGCGCAGCTGCTGCGCGGTCAGGGTGACGAGCGACAGGGTGTTGTTGAACCGGAGGCTGTTCTCGATGTCGAGCTGGCTCACCTCGCCGGCCTGCTTGCCCACGCGGGGGTTCGCCGGCGGAGGCGTCAGGGTGACGAATCCGCCGGAGGACGAGACGGCGCCGATGGAGTCGCGGATGCCGCCGCCGTTCTTGAGCGAGACCAGGGTCTCGGGATCGGTCTGGCGGGCGCGCCAGAGGTTGGCGTCGGCGGTGAGGTCGCCGAGGTTGGTCTCCTCGGTGCGGACGCTGGTGCGGATGCCGTTCAGGTAGACCGAGGTGCGTCCGAAGCGGTTGCCGTCCTTGCCGTCCACGATGTTGGCGAGGCGGGTGACCACGTCGACGACGTTCGAGGACGGGGCCACGTTGCCGGTGTCGAGCACGCCCTGGATGTCGGTGGCGTAGGCGCCGCTGCGCTCGTCGAAGCCGGTGAGACGGCCGGCCTCGTCGAAGCTGGCGATCAGGCGTCCGACGTAGCGGTAGTTGGAACCGGTGTTCACCACGTAGACCGGCTCGCCGGTCGCGGAGGTGAACCGGGTCGGGTAGGCGCTGGCGGCGAAGTCCTCGGCCCGCAGGCGGTCGGAAGGCTTGGCGAACACGCTGTGGGAACCGCCGGCGACGATGATGTCGACGTCGCGCAGCTGGGTCGCGAGCTCGAACTCACGGGCGAACTGCTGGAGGTGGGTCATGACGATCACCTTGTTGACGCCGAGGGCGAGCAGTCCGTCGACCGCCGCCTGGATGTCGGCGAGGAGGTTCTGGGAGACGCCGATGTTTCCGGGCGACGAGATCGAGCGGAGCTCGGTGACCGTGCCGCCGACCAGGCCGATCTTCTGTCCGCCGACCGTGATGACCGCGCTTTTGGCGACCTTGTTCTTCATCGCGGACGCCTCCTGGGCGTCGGCGGTGACGAGGCTGGCCATGCTGGTGTCGGTGGCGAAGTTCAGGTTCGCGCTGAGGTAGGGGAACGCCGTGCCCGCGTAGCCGGCGGCGGTGTCCGGGAGGATGAGGCTGCGCACCTGGGCCGTGTTGTCGTCGAACTCGTGGTTGCCGAAGCAGGAGGCCTGGATGCCGAGGGCGTTGAGGATCGTGATGTCGGCGCGGCCCTTGATCCCGTTGAACGGGGCGGCGGGATCGGCGCTCGCGGTGAAGAACGGGCCGGGGATGTAGTTGTCGCCGCTGGCGAGGACCAACGTCGCGGTGGGATACGCGGACTTGAGCGCGTTCAACACGGAGGAGAACCGCGGGGCGTCGTCCAGGGCGGCGATGCCGGCCTCGAAGTCCGAGGCGTGGAGCACCTGGAAGGTGAGGGCGCCGCCGGTGGCGCGGGTGACGGTGAGGCTGACCGGGGCGCTGGTGGAGGTGAGCCCGAGGTTGTCCGTGGCCACCGCGGTCAGGACGTGCGTGCCGACCGGCGCGCTGGCGAAGTTGAGGCTGAACGGTGCGTTGGTCGAGGTGCCGAGCCTGGTGGCGCCGGCGAAGTAGTCGACGGAACGGACCGAGCCGTCGACGTCGCCGGCGGTGACCCGGAACGCGATGGTGTAGGGTGCCGGTGCGGTGGTGTTCGCGGCCGGCGCGGTGATCGCGACCGTCGGGGCGGTGTTGCCGGCGGTGACGTTGATGCTGCGGCTCACCTCGGCGACGGCGCCGCCGTTGTCGGTGGCCACGACTCGATACGTGTGCGTCCCGACCGACGGATTGAAGTTCCAGACCCAGGGGAAGGCGGTGTCTTCACC
>CAIYXO010000528.1 GCA_903930165.1 uncultured Verrucomicrobiota bacterium
TCGCTGGTGCGGCCGGTCTGGAGCTTGAAGACCACCTTGCCGCGGCCGAGACCCTTGCCACCGGTGATGGCCTGGACCACGTCGTCGGCGAGGGCATGGGCCTGGGTCCGGGCGTTTCCACCGGGATAGGCTCGGTTGAACAGGGTGGCCTTCTTCGCGGTTTCGGTAAGGGATCCCTCCACCTGGGTGCCAGGATTCCCCTTCAATTCGTAGTCGGCCTGCGTCGGGGAGACGATGGAGAAGCCGCAGACATGGAGGTCGAACTCGAGGACCTTCTGGGTCTCGGCCGAGAAGCCGGAAATGGCGATCGGAATGGCCTTGGTGGCGTCGCCGGAGACGCTGACGTCCGGAACACCGCGGGCGGCCTGGGGCGCCGCATGAAGGATGGCGGAGAGGCCCAAGAGGGCCAGGGCGAGGGGGAGTCTGCGCATTTTCAGGGTCGGTCAGGGATGGGGAGTGAAACGGCGACCTACAGGGAGGCCGCCGTAGAAAGGTCGAATCGCATGGTGATCACCCTTTCCGCGTCGTCGGAGCCCTCCGGGAGGGGTTCCAGTTGACGGTGGCGGTCGAGGACCTCGCGGACGGAGTCGTCGAGGGGACGGATGCCGGACGGGCTGACGATGCGGAAGGAGGTCACTCGGCCGTCGCGGCGGATGACGATCTCGGCGCCAACCTCGCCGTGGTCGACGTTGAGGGTGGCCGGCTTCTTCCAGCGCAGCTTGTAGAAGGCCTGGAGATAGCTGGTATAGGGGGCGTAGGCCTGTCCGCCGTTGCCGGGGACGCCGATCTTCATGCTGCCCTGCAGCGTGGACTTGAGGCTCCCGGCGGCACCGCGGATCGCCTCGGCCCGTTCCGCCAAGGCCCGGCCGTACTGTTCCTTGGCGGCCGCGATGCGGTCGGCGCGTTCCTTCGCCGCCTTCGCCTCGGCCTGGGCGGCTGCCTTCTGGGCGGCCTTCGTCGCGGCCTCCTCCGCCGCGGCTTCGGATTTCGAGAGCTTGACCGCATTCTGGGCCACCGAGATCGGCTTCCTCGGTTTCGGGGCGCGAAGGGTCGGATCGACGTCCTGCGCGTTCTTCGGAGCCGTCGCGGCCTCGGGTTGGATCTTCTGCGAAGAAACCTTGGGCGGCGCCTTCGGCGGAGGGACCTGCGGAGGCGGAGGCGTCTCCTGGCGCGGCTGCTGTACCGGCTTCCGCTCGGGAGGCGGTGTGACCTGAGTCGTCGAAGACGGATTCTGGGCCGGATTCGCCGGCGGCGGAGGACGGACATCCGGGGCACCGCCGCCGATGGTGTTGCCGTCGGTCAGCTTGATGTCCGGCGACAGGATGGTGAGCTCCGGACTGACGAGGTCGTGGGATTTCCTGGGAACGAGTGCCGGAGCGAAGAGAAGAAGGGCGAAGGCCGCGACATGGATCCCGGTCGATGCCGCGAGGCAGGTCTGGGAGTTGGCGGTCATCGGAGTGGGGCTCAGCGGCGCTTCGGGAGCTGGGTGGCGATGCGGAAACGGGTCAGCCCATTCCGCGAGCAGACGTCGAGGAGGGTCACCAGGGTCTGCGCCTGGGCCGCGCCCTCCACCTTCAGGACGAGAACGAGGTTCGGGTTGGCGCGATAGGCGTTGATGATCTCCGACTCGAGTTGCCGTTCGTCGAGAGGGCGTCCCTCCCTGAAGATGAAACGGCCGTTGGCCATGCCCTGGACGGTGGACTCGTTGTCGCGGTCGGGGCGGGTCCGGGCGTCGCCGCCCACCGGCAACTTCATGTTCAGTCCGGGTTCAAGCGCCGGAGTGGTGATCACGAAGATGATGAGCAGGACGAACGCGAGGTCGAGCAGCGGGGTGACGTTGATGTCGTTCAGCGTCACCAGTGAGTTTCGTTGGGAGAAGCGCCGCATGGCTTCAGGGCTTCACTTGAAGATCCGGAGACCGGACATCTTGACGAGGATCGTCGCGGCGACCGTGAAGGCGACCAGGGCGATGCCGGCGAAGACGAGGTTGAGCGGCTTCGAGGTCGTGCCGCCTCCGCTTTCACGGCTGGAACGGTGCAGACGTTGGTCGCAATGGGCGCAGCGTTGGAGCATGCGCGGATTGGTGTGCTTGCACTTCCTGCAGACGATGTAGAGGTGGCCCTGGCAGGATTCGCAACGGTCGATTCCGGTCGGGTTGACGTGGTTGCACTTGGCGCAGACGAGGCCCTTGCCGTTGGTGACTTTCGCGATCAACTCGGGATCCATCTGACGGATTTCCGGCCCGGCCTGTTTGCCGAGGATCTTGTCCTTCAGAGACCGGGAGAGCGGGCTCCGGCAGGAGCGGCATTTCTCATGGGCCCGGTTGTTCCGGTGCGAACAGTTCGGGCACTGGATGAAGAGTTCCGCCTCGCAATGCTCGCACCGCTCCAGACCGTCGGGATTCA
>CAIYXO010000529.1 GCA_903930165.1 uncultured Verrucomicrobiota bacterium
GCCACCGTCGGGAAGGTCCATTCCCGCGGCGAGTCGCAGCTCGCCGGTGGTTTGGAGAAGGTCGGCAACCTCAAGGTGGAGAAATTCATCACCACCGACGGCTTCAAGTTCCTGCTTCCCAACCGCGAATGGGTGGCCTTCCGCGCCAGCGGCACCGAGCCCCTGATCCGTTGCTACATCGAGGCGAAGTCGGCGGCCCAGATGAAGAAGCTGGAGAAGGCCTGCAAGGCCATCCTGCTGGGCTGACGCCACCGCTGAGGAAGTCTCGGTCGTTTCCCGCTACTTGGCATTTCCAGGAAGCGGCACCTGCCCGGGTCGGCCGAGATAATAGAGGAGGTCCCGGATCTGGGTTTCGCTCAATCCGGCGACCAAGCCCTCCGGCATCATCGAGATCTCCGAACCGGTGATCTTCACCACCTCGGCCTTCGGGAGCGTCAACACCTCGGTCGCGGTCTGCACCACCACGGAGTTGGCGTCCTGCGACCGCACCAGGCCGGTGAGCACCCGCTCATCCTTCAACTCCACGGTGGAAGCCCGGTACTCGTTCGGAATGACCGCGTTTGGGAAGAGGATGTTCTGCAGGAGATAGTCGAGGTCGCCTCGGTTGGCGCCCGTGATGTCGGGTCCGACCTGCCCGCCGAAATCGAAGAGGTGATGGCATTGGGCGCAGACCTGGTTGAAGACCGCGCGCCCCCGGGACGCGTCGCCGGGAGTGGAACCACCCGCCCAATAGACGCGCTTCACCCGCTCGATCTCCGCGGCCATGTCCGGGCTGGTCTCCTTCACCACACCCCAGATCTCGGTGAGGCTCGCAGCGAGCTTCTCGTCCTTCAACGAACGCAATTGCCGGACGAGATCCGCGGTCAGGTTGGACTTGGGCACGACGCCGGATCGGACGGCATCCAGCAGCGGACGGGCATAGCTCGGGCGTGAGGCCAAGGCGTTCAGGACCTCACGTTGTTCCGTCGGCGGAATGCCGGGAAACAGCTTCAGCAGGACTTCCGGGGTACCCGGCGCGTCGAAACCGGCCAACCCGCGAACAGCCGCCACCCGGGTGGCGGAGTCCGAGGCCAACTTCAGAAGGAGCTCCGTCAACGAGGCGTCGCGAGTCCGGAGCAAGGCGGCCAAGGCGGCGTTGCGGTCCGCCGGAGAAGCCGTGGAATCGGCGGCGGTGGCCCGAAGGGAATCGAGTGCACGCCGACTGCCGAAGGCCACGCCAAGACTGCGGACCAACGCCAGCGACTCCGTGTCCCCCCCTTGGGCCACAGCTTCCTCCAAGGCCTCCCAGCCCACCGGCGTGGCCAACCCGGTACGCCCCCGAACAGCCGCCTCCAAACCACGCAGCACATCCCGCCGAACCTCTTTATCGTTTGCGGATAGCGCCAGTGAGACCACACGGGCAAGGCTTGTTTCCGCCGCTGCAACCATGGGAGCCACGGTCGAAGACATGAGTCCGACAGACAGCAGGAGTGCCAACGGAGCACGGAGCGTGGAAATCACGCCTGAGCCTGACGCGGAAGGCGCGGGGCATCAAGAGGCGGGGAGTGAGAATCAGGGTCAGGAGGAGATCCTTGCCGGGGCCTGCCGAGGTAAAGTCACTGGAAATAACTGTTTGCGCCCCCTCCGGAGGGTGTGGCTAAGCTTTTGCCTTTGCTGAGCCGGAGAAATCCGGTCCGGCCGCTGTTGCGGCGTTGACGATGATGAACCGCTTCCGAATGCACATCTGGTACTCCGGACGTGTCCAAGGGGTGGGCTTCCGGTACCAGACCCGAAATCTGGCAACCGGCTTCGAAGTCGCTGGAACGGTTCGGAACCTGCTGGATGGCAGGGTCGAACTCATCGCGGAAGGCAGTCGGGACGAACTGGAAGCGTTCCGCCTGGCGATCCGGGAAAGCGGTCTGGGACCGATGATCCGCGACGAACAAGTTAACTGGTCTGTCGGCTCCGGAGGGTTCCGGGGATTCGAGATCGTGCAGAAGACAGAATGAGGTACGCCATCATAGCCGACATCCACGCGAATCTGGAAGGATTCCAAAGGGTGCTTGCGGACATCAAGGAACAGAAGTGCACCCATGTCGTGTGCCTGGGGGATGTCGTCGGCTACGGGGCCAACCCGAAGGAGTGTCTCGACATCGTCCGGGGGATGAACATCCCGACAGTCAAGGGCAACCACGACGAGTACATCGGCTTGGACGAGGATCCGGAGGGCTTCAACGACGCCGCCGCCGAAGCCGTGGCTTGGAGCCGGTCGCAGTTGACCCCCGACGATCGCAAGTGGCTCCGCGACCTGAAATATTTCCGTCTGGTGGCCAACTTCTCGATCGTCCATGCGACGCTCGACGGCCCGCAGCGCTGGGGATACGTCTTCGAGAAGCTCGAGGCCGCGGCGAGCTTCACCTACCAGAACACCCAGCTTTGCTTCTTCGGCCACACCCACGTCCCGGTCGCCTTCATCCGGGACACCGCGGTCCGCGGGGGGCAGTACTCGAAGCTCAAGATCGAGCCGGGTCGCAAATACTTCATCAACGTGGGCAGCGTTGGCCAACCCCGGGACGGCGACCCTCGCGCGGCCTATGTGGTGTACGACATGCCGACCCAGACCGTCGAACTTCGGCGTCTGGACTATGACATCCCGACCGCTCAGAAGAAGATCCTCGCCGCCGGACTCCCGCCGCGCCTCGCCGAACGGCTGGCCACCGGCAAATAGGGTTCACAGCGGGGTTCCCTGCCGGACTCCCGCTCCGGGGCGCAACCTTTCGGCCCGACGCCTGTGAAGGTACTGGTCCTCAAGCCGAGCTCGCTCGGCGACGTGATCCACGCATTGCCGGTCTTGCGGCATCTCCGCCGGCATCATCCGGAGTCCCTCGTGGACTGGTGGCTCCACAAGAACCTGGTCCCGCTTCTGGAGGGGGATCCCGACATCCACCGGATCGTTCCCTTCGATCGCAAGGCCTGGGGTCGCCCGCTTGGGTTCGC
Source organism: uncultured Verrucomicrobiota bacterium (assembly GCA_903930165.1). GTDB lineage: Bacteria > Verrucomicrobiota > Verrucomicrobiia > Limisphaerales > UBA9464 > SXXZ01. The sequence continues at coordinate 2,977 of CAIYXO010000529.1, forward strand.
ACAGATCCTTCGCGAGGTTTCGGCCCTCCGTTCCGAAAGGTACGACCTTGTCCTCGACCTCCAAGGCTTGGCCCGATCGGCTTTGGTGGGACGCGCCTGCGCAGCCGGAAGATTTGTCGGTGTCGGGGACTGGCGGGAATTCGCCCCATTGTTCCATGGCGAGTCGGTTCCCCGCCCTTCTCCCTCCACCCACGCCGTGGATTGGTACCTCGCGGTGGCCAGGCATCTCGGGTGGAACACCGACCCGCCGTTCGAATGGCTTCCACCACGTCCGAAAGGGGTCGAAGAGATTCAGCGACTTTTCCCTCAATTGTCCGAAGGCGACTGGCTCGGTCTCCAACCTGGCGCCCGTTGGGAGAACAAGCGGTGGCCCATCGAGAATTGGAGCCGATTGGCTACCGATCTCCAGGCCCGCTTGCCTTCCGTGCGCCTCGCGGTCTTCGGTGGCCCGGACGAAACCGCACTGGGAGAGGCCATAGCCAGCGCCGATGGAAAGGGGCGGATCCTCGACCTGACCGGACGCCTGAGTCTGCCCGGGATGATCGAGGGACTTCGACGCATTCGGCTGCTGGTCACGAACGACACCGGTCCGATGCATGTGGCGGTCGCCTTGCGCCGCCCGGTGGTGGCCGTCTTCGGGCCTACCGCCCCGGAACGCACGGGCCCTTATGGCCAATCTTCGAACGTCCTTCGAGTCCGTGCCCTTCCCTGCGCTCCCTGCATGAGCGACCGTTGCCGGATTCCCGAGAAACTCGCCTGCCTGAAGAGGATCGGTCCATCAGAGGTCCTCGAGGCGGTGGTGGCACGGATGGAAGCCTAGTCGCTTCCAAGATGCCCGAGTCGGACCAGGCCATGGCGGGATTCCCGCCGATCAGCGATCTTCCTTCATCGCCTTCTTGGCGGCTTTGGCCCGGGCCTTCAACAGGTCCACGACCGGATCCGCGAGCTTGAGACCGAGCTCGGTCGCGGCCGCCCGTGCGGCATCCGGTCCATATTCGCGGAAACGCTTCATGGAATGCGCCGCCACCCTCCAGGATCGGGCTCCATCCCGGGACCGCGCCAACCAAACGAACCCGCCCTCCTCATCGGGCCACCCTTCTCCAACGGAACTCCAAAGCCGGACCTGGGTGCCTTCCCCGACCTGATGGGCCAATGAACCCAACTGGCCCGCGTTCAACGGCAGTTGGACCAGCTCACACGGCAACGGGCCGTCCCGGAGTCCGGACACGCCCGCGGAGATGAAATCGGGGACCACCTCCAGCAGCAGCGCGATGCCGTTGCCCTTCCCGGCCAGCGTCCCCTCGAAACGCACCGCGTCCAGGTAGTTGGTCTCGAATCCGGATCCGGTCCCGGGA